>JAZTZT010000218.1:0-29173 GCA_045637605.1 Pilosibacter sp. | reverse complement strand
CTATGTGGGTGGTATCAGCTACAAATGGATCTTTGGCGCATTGGCCGTATTTGTTCCCACGCTGAGTCTTGTTTTGTATTTAATTCAAATGGGAATGTTCCCGTTTTTACGAGAATATCAGGCGAATCGAATTCTGGCATTTTTCAATCCGGATAAATATGCGGATCTGGATCTCCAGCAGCAAAACTCTGAAATGGCGATCGGTTCCGGTCAGTTATATGGAAAAGGTCTGTTTAATGACACGGCCATTTCCGTTAAAAATGGAAATTTCTTATCAGAAGAGCATACGGACTTCATCTTTTCTGTTATCGGCGAAGAATTGGGGTTTGTAGGTTGTATGGCGGTACTTCTCCTGTATTTGATGTTTATATTTGAATGTTTCAGAATGGCAGGAAAAGCAAGAGATATGTCCGGTAAATTGATTTGTACCGCTATGGCAGCACTTGTTGCATTCCAGGCTTTTACCAATATTGCAGTAGCTACAGGTGTATTTCCCAACACCGGACTTCCGTTACCATTCATTAGTTATGGTGTAAGCTCACTGGTAAGCCTATATATAGGAGTCGGCCTTGTATTAAATGTCGGTCTCCAACCAAGCAAACTGGAATTTTAGGAGGAAACATTATGAATGTAGGACTAATTGCCCATGACTCCAAGAAAAAACTTATGCAGAACTTTTGCATCGCTTACAAGGGAATTTTATGTAAGCACAATCTTTATGCGACCGGAACAACCGGTAAACTCATTGAGGAAGTAACAAATCTGACCGTTCATAAATATCTTCCGGGACATTTGGGCGGCGAACAGCAAATGGGTGCACAGATTGAGAATAACGATATTGATCTTGTGATCTTTCTTCGTGACCCGTTAGCACCGAAGTCCCATGAGCCGGATGTTAACAAAGCGGTAAAGCTTTGTGATACACACAATGTTCCGCTGGCGACCAATCTGGCGACAGCAGAATTATTAGTAAAAGCTCTTGATCGTGGAGATTTGGAATGGAGAGAAATGTTCAGATAGGTTTTCGAATGATCCCGTTGATCTTGGCTGTCACACTTGGTTTGTGTGGTTGTCAGAAACAGGTTTCGTTTGAAGATCACTATAGTTTCGAAGATCGCCTGATTCAACTTGAAGAAGTCGGATCAGACGGTTTTTCGCGTTCGTTTGCGAGGGATATCAGTGTTGCGAGTGGCAACGATAACAAAGATACAGCTCTAACTGCGGATGCTGCTGCGGTATTTGAGATTGGTGGAACAGAGGTTATTTTTGAACAATCAGCGTTGAAGCGTATGAATCCAGCCAGCACCACTAAGATCATGACTGCAATTGTTGCATTGAAATACGGAAACCTTAATGATCTCGTTACTGTTACAGACGATGCGATCATTACAGAGTCCGGTTCCTCTATGGCTGGTGTAAAACCGGGAGATGTTATAAGTCTGGAAGATTTGCTATACGGATTGATGATCCCTTCCGGCAATGATGCTGCCAACGCGATCGCAGTCCATATTGGTGGTTCCATTGATGAATTTGTCGGGATGATGAATGAAGAGGCTCATCGCATCGGAGCAACTGACACGCATTTTAATAATGCCAATGGATTGACGGATCCGGAACATTATACGACTGCGTATGATCTCTATTTGATGTTTAATGAAGCTTTGAAATATGATGTCTTCCGTACGATTATAGGTGCTCATGCGCACAATGCTTCTTATTTTGATGCATCGGGAAATCCATTGTCTGCTTCCTGGGGTGTAGGAAACTACTATATGAACGGTAAATGTGAAACGCCGGAAGGATTGGTTGTTTTTGGTGGAAAGACAGGTACCACTCAGGCTGCCGGTTATTGCCTGATCATGGGAAGCCGGACAGATGACGGACGTGAATTTGCATCTGTTGTGATGAAAGCAGACAGCAGAAATGCCTTATATGATGACATGACAGAGATTATTTCGAAAATTGACAAATAATCGTTGCAATTTTTGAGCAAATAGACTATAATCAAAACATGCCAAAAGTGACTTTTTATACAAATTATATAAATTCAAGGAGGAGATCATTATGGTGCAGATCATCGCAGGAAAAAAGGGTAAAGGCAAAACAAAATATTTATTAGATATGGCTAATACAGCTGTTAAAGAAGCTAAAGGTTCTATCGTTTACTTAGATAAGAGCGCAAAGCATATGTACGAACTTAGCAATAAGATCCGTCTTATTAACGTAGCAGAGTATCCGGTACATAACGCTGAAGGCTTCATCGGCTTCGTTTGTGGAATCATTTCCCAGGATCACGATCTTGAGGCTATGTATCTCGACAGCTTCATCAAGTTAGCTTCCCTTGAGGGCGAAGACCTCACAGCTACACTTGCTGATCTCGAGCAGATTAGTGCAAAATACAACGTTAACTTTGTATTAAGCGTTTCCAAGGATAGCGAAGAGCTTCCGGAAATTGCAAAAGATATGGTTCTGGTTGCTTTATAAATCACCGCTCCTTATTATGCATATTCAAGGCATGGACATTAGTCCATGCCTTTTTGTATAGTTTATCATCAATGCGTATATGATACGCTGTCGAATTGGGGAGGCAATGTCACAAAAAAGAACTTGCAAATTTAAAAGAGATGTGTTAAACTACATATCGGTTATAAGACTTGCCGGCATGGCGGAATGGCAGACGCATCAGACTCAAAATCTGACGGGGGTGACTTCGTGCGAGTTCGAGTCTCGCTGCCGGCATAAAAAACGTCAGAAATTTGTAGATACAGATTTTTGGCGTTTTATTTTTGCTCACATGGTAAATTGTGAAAGTGGCGAAAAGGCAGATACAATCCGCCTTTTAATTGGCAATATTATACAAATGTATGTTGCATTTTTTCAAGATATGTGTTAGAGTGTATTTGGCGCAAAGAGTATTTGCGTCATAATTATGTGGGGAAATTACGAAAGGAGTTTTCAAAATGGAAAACAAGAACATGGGCTTTGCAACAAAAGCCATTCACGCTGGTGTACTTGGTAAGAATCCGTATGGCGTTTTAACAACACCGATCTATCAGTCTTCTACATTCGTATTCGATAACTGTGAGCAGGGTGGTAACCGCTTCGCGCTGAAAGAAGATGGTCATATCTACTCTCGTCTCGGCAACCCGACAACAGATCTTCTCGAGAGAAAAGTAGCTGCTCTTGAGTGTGGAGAAGCTGCAGTAGCGTTCTCCTCCGGTATGGGTGCAATTTCTTCCGTTATGTGGACAATCTGCCGCGCAGGTGCACACGTTATCGCTGACGGTACACTTTACGGCTGTACACACGCTTTATTAGAGCATGGTATGACACGTTATGGTGTAGAAGTTTCCTTCGTTGACACAGCTGACCTCGATGCAGTGAAAGCAGCATTAAAGCCGAACACTGTTATGGTATACCTTGAGACACCGGCTAACCCGAACCTCAAGATCGCTGATATCACAGCAGTAGCTGACATTGCACATTCCTACAACGCTGACATCAAAGTTGTTTGCGACAACACATTCGCAACACCGTACCTTCAGAGACCGATCGAGTTAGGCGCTGACGTTGTTGTTCACTCTGCAACTAAGTACTTAAACGGTCACGGTGACGTTATCGCGGGTCTTGCAGTTGGTAAGGCAGATCTTATGGCACAGGTTCGTCTCTTTGGTCTCAAAGACATGACAGGTGCTGTACTTGGTCCGCAGGAGGCATTCTTAATCCTCAGAGGTCTTAAGACATTAGAGCTTCGTGTTCAGAGACACTGCGCAAGCGCTCTTAAAGTTGCTGAGTGGCTTGTAGCTAACGAGAAAGTAGAGAAAGTTTACTTCCCGGGTCTTGAATCCCATCCGAATCATGAAGTTGCTAAGAAGCAGATGAGCGGTTTCGGCGGCATGATCTCCTTCGAGGTTAAAGGTGGCAAAGCAGCTGGTCAGAAACTTTGTGATAGCTTAGAACTCTGCACACTTGCAGTAAGCCTTGGTGACGCTGAGACATTAATCGAGCATCCGGCTTCCATGACTCACTCTCCGTATTCTTCCGAAGAGTTAGCAGCAGCTGGTATCCCGGAGGGCCTTATCCGTCTTTCCGTAGGTCTTGAGAACGTTGAAGATATCATCGCTGATCTTGAGATGGGCTTCGCACAGATTTAATTACATAATTTATTACGTTTATTTGCCACAGACTGGGGGTTCTTAGTCTGTGGCTTTTTGTATGGAGTTTTTTGCGGTTGAAAATGACTCTAAATTGGTGTATGATGTAAACTAGATTTTTATATCCTAATGGTAAGCACAAGAATTGCAGGAGGGAGCGTGTAATAATGAATTGCAGGGAAGCAGAGAGATTGGTAGTTCCTTATATAAAGGACGAACTTAACATGGATGAACTGGATGATTTTTTAGAGCATGTGGAGTACTGCGATAATTGTATGGAGGAACTGGAAATCCACTATATGGTGGATGTTGGTCTCAGAAAATTAGACGAAGATGATACGGTCTACGATATTGTCGGAGACCTGCAGAGAAAGCTAGAAAGCTCCGCATTTCGTATTCAGCGGTTCTTTACGTTCCAGGTGACCAAATATGTAGTTGGAACTTTGATGTCAATGGCGATTTTGGTGTCAGTTCTGCTGCAGATACGAGTTTGGCATCAGATGGGATTTTTATTTTTCTAAATTAAGTAGGTGAAACATGGAAAAACTGGTTTTGATTGATGGACATAGTATTTTGAACCGTGCATTTTACGGTGTTCCGAATTTGACAAATTCTGAGGGACTCCATACAAATGCCGTGTATGGCTTTTTAAATATTCTGTTTAAGCTGTTGGAGGAGGAAAAGCCGCAATACCTCGCGGTAGCTTTTGATTTAAAGGCACCGACCTTCCGACACACCATGTATAAAGAGTATAAAGGAACGAGAAAACCGATGCCTCAGGAACTTCATGAACAGGTTCCGCTCATGAAGGAAGTCTTGTGCGCCATGGGAGTTCCGATCTTGACAAAAGAAGGATATGAAGCAGACGATGTGCTTGGAACAGCAGCAAAACGTGCGCAGGCGAATGGATATGAAGTAACAATTGTTTCCGGTGATCGTGATCTGTTACAACTTTCAGATACTCATATTAAGATCAGTATCCCGAAGACCAGTCGCGGTACAACCGAGGTTCATAATTACTATCCGGAAGATGTGGTGCGCGAATATCAGGTCACTCCACAGCAGTTCATAGATGTGAAAGCATTGATGGGCGATACATCTGATAATATTCCAGGTGTACCGTCAGTGGGAGAAAAGACTGCAACTAATCTGATCTTACAGTTTGGAAGTGTCGAAGGGGTTTATGAGCATCTCGATGAAGTGAAGCCGCCGAGAGCGAAAAAGTCTCTTGAGGAAAATAAAGAGCTTGCAGATATTTCTTATAAACTCGCTAAAATCTGTATTGAAGCTCCGATCGAGTTCCGTCCGGAGGATGCGAAGATCGGAGACCTGTATACAAAAGAAGCTTATGAGTTTATGAGCCGCATGGAGTTTAAATCTATGTTGGCAAAGTTTGGTTCATATGTAAAAGGTGAAGAAGCAAAGCAACATGAGTTTGTGATCGTGACAGACTTGATCGAAGCCGGAGAGTTATTTGAAAAGGCTAAGAATGCGGATCATATCGGTGCCCAGTTATTGATTGATCAGGGAGAAGTTTCAGGTCTGTCTCTTTGCTTTAGTGAAGAGATCAGCTATATTCTTCCGTCAGTTGGATTTTTAACCGGAGAGTATCTGGCAGATCAGATGGAAATTCTTTGTAAACAAGGGAATGTCTGGGTTCTCGATCTTAAGAGCCAGCTTCCGTTTATGAATTTAAGTTATGAAACTCTTGTTTATGATGCAGGAGTTGCGGCATACTTATTAAATCCATTAAAAGACAGCTATGATTATGATGATATTGCAAGAGATTATTTGGGACTTACCATACCTGGAAAAGCAGAACTTCTTAAGAAACTTACCTTTGCATCTGCCTGGGAACAGGATGAAAAGGCTTTTCAGACATGTGCCGGTTACGTCGGCCACGTGGCATACATGGCAGGTAAACCGCTTATGGAACGATTAGAAGCAGAAGAGATGAAAGATCTATATCTTTCTATGGAACTGCCACTGATCTATGCACTATATCATATGGAAGAAGAAGGTATCGCTGTCCGCAGAGAAGAACTGAAAGCTTATGGAGAAAAGTTAAAAGAAAAGATCGTAGTTCTGGAACGTGAGATATGGGACATGACCGGATGTGAATTTAATATCAATTCACCAAAACAGTTGGGAGAAGTTTTATTTGAAAAAATGCAGATCAAAGGCGGCAAGAAGACGAAAACTGGTTATTCGACAGCTGCTGATGTGCTCGAAAAACTTGCACCTGAGTATCCGGTAATCCAAAAGATTTTGGAATACCGTCAGTACACGAAACTGAATTCCACTTATGCGGAAGGACTTGGCGCATACATTGGTCCGGATGGAAGGATCCATAGTAAGTTCAATCAGACGATCACTGCAACCGGCAGACTTTCCAGTACAGAACCGAACCTTCAGAATATTCCGGTTCGTATGGAGTTGGGCAGAGAAATCCGCAAGGTATTTGTTCCGAAAGAAGGTTATGTATTCCTGGATGCTGACTATTCCCAGATCGAGCTTCGTGTTCTTGCACATATGTCAGATGATGATAGATTGATCGAAGCATACAAGAGTGCTCAGGATATCCATGCGATCACAGCATCTCAGGTATTCCATGTTCCGCTTGAGGAAGTGACACCTCTGATCAGACGAAATGCAAAAGCGGTAAACTTCGGTATTGTCTATGGTATCAGTGCATTTGGACTTAGTGAAGATCTTAGTATCTCCAGAAAAGAAGCATTGGATTATATCAATCGATATTTTGAAACATATCCGCAGGTAAAGGCGTTTTTGGATGGTCTGATCGTGGATGCGAAGGAGATGGGGTATGTGAAGACCATGTTCAATCGCAGACGTCCTGTTCCGGAATTGAAATCGGCAAACTTCATGCAACGTTCTTTTGGGGAGCGTGTGGCAATGAACTCTCCGATCCAGGGAACAGCGGCAGACATTATTAAGATTGCCATGATCCGTGTAGATAAGAGATTACGTGAAGAGGGGCTGAAGTCCCGCCTGATCCTACAGGTTCACGATGAACTTTTGATCGAAACATTTATTCCCGAGCTGGAAGATGTGAAAAAGATCCTGGCAGAAGAGATGAGTCAGGCTGTTCAGATGAAGGTAGATCTTGAGATTGATATGCATGACGGAAATAACTGGTTTGAGGCAAAATAATTCATGAATAATAAGAAGAAACAGATTATCGGTATTACTGGAGGCGTTGGAGCCGGAAAAAGCAGTGTACTTGATATCTTAAGACATAAATTTGGAGCCAGGGTTATTCTGGCGGATCTGGTTGCACATGATCTTATGGAGCCAGGGAAGGACGGGCTGAAGTGTGTAACAGAAGCACTCGGTACATCGTTTATTCTAAAAGATGGATCAGTAGATCGTAAAGCATTGGCGGAAATTATTTTTAACGATAGCAAGGCTCTTGAGACGATGAACAGCATCATTCATCCGATGGTATGGAAGACCATCAAAGAGGAGGCTCTGCAGTGTGAAGAAACACTGGTAATCGTGGAAGCTGCCGTGTTCGATACGGCTCCCGAAGGACTGTTTGACGAGATGTGGTATGTATATACGACCGAAGAGAATCGAATTCAGCGTTTGATGGAGAGCCGCGGATATTCCAGAGAAAAATGTGTTAGTATCATTGAAAAGCAGGAGTCGGAAGCAGAATACCGTGCAAGATGTAATCGTGTGATCGACAATAACGGACGTTCGGAAGAGACAGAGATACAGATTAAGGAGATTCTTGGTCATGAGATTTGTTAGTATCGCAAGCGGAAGCAGCGGAAACTGTATTTATGCCGGAACTGATAATACTCATGTTTTGATCGATGCCGGAATCAGTGCAAAGAGAATTGAAAAAGGTTTATTTGAAGTCGGTCTGAAGCCAGGAGAACTTTCCGGAATTTGTATCACACATGAGCATTCTGACCATATCAAAGGTCTTGGAGTGTTGGCAAGAAAATATGAGATTCCGATCTATGCGACCGAAGGAACTCTGGATGAGATCAGAAAGGTAAAAAGCCTGGGTGAATATCCGGAAGAATTGTTAAAACCGCTACGTCCGGATGTGAAGATGTCATTAGGAGATTTGGATATTTTACCGTTCCATATTGATCATGACGCAGCAGATCCGGTTGCATACCGTATTCAGTCAGGAAATAAATCAGTTGCGGTTGCTACAGACCTTGGCCATTACAACCAGTATACGATTGATCACTTGTTAGATCTGGATGCTATTCTATTAGAGTCCAATCATGATCTGCGTATGTTGGAGTCCGGACCATATCCTTATTATCTAAAACGCAGGATTATGGGAAACTTTGGTCATCTTTCCAATGAAAATGCGGGTCGACTTTTAAATTGTATTTTAAATGATAAGATGAAATACGTGTTGCTCGGTCATCTTAGTAAAGAGAACAACTTGCCTGAACTGGCTTTTGAGACAGTCAGACTTGAAGTAGATATGGGTGACTGTCCGTATTGTACTTCTGATTTCCGCATGGCTGTGGCCGGAAGAGATGAAATGTCAGAAATTCTGACAATATAATAAAGGAGAAAAATCTATGGACAAAGTGATCATTTCAGTAGTAGGAAAGGATACAGTTGGCATTATCGCTGCAATTTGTACATATCTTTCCAAACACAACAGTAATATCCTCGATATCTCTCAGACGATCGTAAAAGAGTATTTTAATATGCTCATGATCGTCGATGGAAGCAAGATGGATGTAACATTTGATGAAATGGTGAACAGTCTCGATGAAATCGGTGCGGAACTTGGTATAAGCATCAAGTGCCAGAGAGAAGAAATCTTTACAAAAATGCACCGTATTTAAATTGAGGAAACAAGATGAGAATATTATTGATCCGACATGGCAGACAGAATAGTTCGCTGTGTAATGTGGATGTTCCGCTGTCTGAGGAGGGACGCAAACAGGCCGTACTTCTTGGTGAGCGATTATTGGGGGAACAGATTGATGCAGTATGGTCCAGTAATCTGATACGTGCTGTTGAGACTGCAGACATTATCAATGATAAATTGAAGGTTGCGAGAGTGATCCGAGAAGAACTGAAGGAAATCTCCTTTGGAGACATGGAAGGTCTTTCTGACGAAGTGATCGCAGACCGTTATGAGGATTTTTTACGTGCCAGATCAAAGATGGAAAAAGACCTCACGTATCCGGGAGGAGAAAGTGCATCTGATGTATTGTCACGCACCTTACCTGTGATGCGGGAAATCATGAGTCGCGATTACGAGGCTGTAGCGATCGTGACACATGGTGGTGTGATCCGAAGTCTGGTTGCTCATTATCTTGGGATGGATCTTGCCCGTGTACCACTGTTGGCAACAAACCTGGAGAACTGTGGAATTACAGAATTATGGGTTCGCAAACATGATGGACGTGTGATTTTGAATCGATTCAACGATGCGTCTCATTTAGAGAGCTGTCCTGAGCTGTTGAGACGCGGCTGGAAAGGAAAAAAATAATGGAGAAGAATGAAATCAGAGATTTATTTGAACGCTTCGTAAAGGAACAGCCATTATCTGCGGTCCTAAGTGGACAGCAGGAGAAAAATGACTTTTTAAAGGTGAAAGTTCGTCCGATCCTTTCCGGAGGAAAGATTTTGATCCAGGCAGAGGAGTTTCGTGGTAAACAGGCATTTCACAAAAATCTGGAACTAAATGAGGCAGCTTCATATCTGACTGATCTGATGGAGCATTCCTTTAAACAAGCTCAGGTGGAAACAGAAGGCTGGAGTGGCCAGCTTCTTGTGAGTAAGAAAGGTAAAGCATCTGTAAAGGTAAAGAAGAAAGCAGAAACTGTACAGAAGGGAATTGTACAGAATTCTGAGTTAGAAGCAGCATGGAAAAAGGGATTATCTCATAACCGTAAAAAACGCTATATTTTAGAAGAAGGAACTGCAGTTCCGTTTCTTGTTGATCTGGGAGTTCAGACAAAGGAAGGAAAGATTGTAAATTCACGATATGATAAATTCCGTCAGATCAACCGATTTCTGGAATTTATTGAAGATATCCTTCCGAAGCTGGATAAATCCAGAGAAAATGTAATCCTTGATTTCGGCTGTGGAAAGTCTTATCTGACATTTGCCATGTACCATTATCTGAAAGAGATAAAGGGATATCCGGTTCGTATCATCGGTCTTGACCTGAAGGACGATGTGATCAAAAAGTGCAATGATCTTGCACGCAGATATGGTTACGAGAAGCTTTCCTTCTATACCGGTGATATTGCATCATATGAAGGTGTTGATCAGGTTGATATGGTTGTGACTCTTCATGCTTGTGATGTAGCAACGGATTATGCTTTAGAAAAAGCAGTTCGTTGGGGGGCAAAGGTAATTCTTTCTGTTCCGTGTTGTCAGCATGAGTTAAATGCACAGATGGAAAATGAACTGTTAAAACCGATCTTTCAGTATGGGATTATCAAAGAGCGTACAGCAGCTCTCTATACAGATGCAATCAGAGCTCAGATTTTGGAGTCTGTAGGTTATCGGACACAGATCTTAGAGTTCATTGATATGGAACATACTCCAAAAAATCTTTTGATCCGTGCAGTAAAGCAGGGTAATCCGAAGGATAATAAAAAAGAGTTGGAAGCAATTATGAAGGAACTTCATATAAAACCGATGTTATATCATCTGTTACACGAATAGCATTCCGGAAAATTGAGGACAGAAACATGATAACTAGATTTGAAGTAAATGAAACCAATAAAATGATTGAGCATGACAATCTGGATGTTCGTACGATCACATTGGGCATCAGCCTATTGGATTGTTGTGACAATGATCTAGATGTGCTTAATGAAAAAATTTATAAAAAGATTACAGAGACTGCAAAGGATCTGGTAAAAACTGGAAAAGAGATAGAAAAAGACTTTGGCATACCGATTGTCAACAAGAGAATTTCCGTTACACCGATCGCACTTGTAGGTGCTTCTGCGTGTAAGACACCGGATGATTTTGTAACGATTGCAAAGACATTAGATCGAGCAGCGAAAACTGTTGGTGTAAACTTTATCGGTGGTTATTCTGCTCTGGTATCTAAAGGAATGACAAATGCGGATGTAAACCTAATGCGTTCTATTCCGCAGGCGTTAAAGGAGACAGAGTTTGTCTGCAGTTCTGTAAATGTTGGATCAACAAAGGCTGGTCTTAACATGGATGCTGTTCGTTTGATGGGTGAAGTTGTAATAGAGACAGCGGAACTTACGAAAGAATATGACTGCATTGGTTGTGCAAAACTGGTGATTTTCTGTAATGCTCCTGATGACAACCCGTTCATGGCAGGTGCCTTTCATGGTGTGACAGAGGCAGATGCTATTATTAATGTAGGAGTTTCTGGTCCGGGTGTGGTAAAGACTGCTTTGGAGAGGGTACGAGGAGAAAACTTTGAGGTTCTCTGTGAAACGATTAAAAAAACAGCATTCAAGATTACACGTGTGGGACAACTGGTTGCACAGGAGGCGTCTTCTCGCCTGGGCATTCCGTTCGGTATCATTGACCTTTCTCTTGCTCCGACCCCTGCAGTAGGTGATTCGGTTGCAGAGATTTTAGAGGAGATCGGATTGGAACGTGTCGGTGCTCCGGGTACTACTGCGGCTCTTGCTATGTTAAATGATCAGGTTAAGAAGGGCGGAGTTATGGCATCGTCTTACGTTGGAGGGCTTTCCGGTGCATTTATTCCGGTCAGTGAAGATCAGGGAATGATCGATTCTGTACTTGCAGGCGCTCTGACATTGGAGAAACTGGAAGCGATGACTTGCGTATGCTCCGTTGGTCTTGATATGATCGCGATTCCGGGCGATACCTCTGCATCCACAATTTCCGGTATTATTGCGGATGAAGCTGCTATTGGTATGATCAACCAGAAGACAACTGCAGTACGTTTGATCCCGGTAATCGGAAAAGGCGTAGGAGAGAATGTAGAGTTCGGAGGACTTCTCGGACATGCTCCGATCATGCCTGTGAATCCGTTCAGCTGTGAAAAATTTGTATGCAGAACCGGAAGAATTCCGGCTCCGATCCATAGCTTTAAGAACTAGAGAACAGAATATATATGAAGACGGCCACTGTAGAAATACAATGGCCGTTTTTCTTTAAATCATAATGATAGAATTTGTGAATTCATTCTTCGCAGGTTTTCCTGATTTTAACTGGCTGATCAGGCGGTATAACTCAGCAGTTTTTAACTGTTTTTCAAATAGCTCCAAGCGTCCTTCTGATAAGATGGAAGTATAATTTGCTGTTTTTGTAATCAGCGGAGCAGTTGCATTTTTCTTTAACTCGGAAAGGAGAGGCGACGCTTCTTTTCTAAAACCAAGAATACGAAGCCATGGAGCAGAAATATATTCTTTAAATAAAGTGGTGTCTGCCTTAGTAATTTCCAACATCGTATTGATCAGACATCGATTAATCCGTGTAAACGTGTAGTTTCGATCTTTCCGTTCAGCAACCAGTTGTGAAGAGGAATGAAAATCTAATTTGCACTTGTGAAGCTTTCTTGCGAGATCCTCCGGCATTCCAGAAATAAGAAATAATTGATCTAATGGTTTTGTCAACAGTTTTTCACATAATAAGAGAGAACAATCATCAAAAGTAACCGGTGGCCATGAAACGTCCAAAAGTGATTGAAAGTGTTCCTCAGGAAGGACTTCTTGTAGAAAGTTAAGATCATTCTCCAGAATTGCTTTTCTCGCTGCGGTAGCGGAGGCAAATTTTCCATCCTTTTCTTCGCTGTGATAACCAGGGTCATTTCTTTTTATTGTTATGGGAGTGATTTGAGAATTAATCTTCTTTAGAGCTTGTAGATATTCGATTCCCAGGATGTCATTTGGCATTGAGGCAACTGTGCTTGTTTCCCCGAAGGCATTTGCACGTGCATCTGGCCAGGATAGTCCGGATTTTAAACCGGCTTTGATTTTGTATGAGATTTCTTCGGATTCCGTGGAGAGTGCATCAGCTTGCTTTTGTAGTAAATCGATATCTCCGGATTCACTTCCAAAGAATAAATAATCACAGATCCCTGTTGCTTCCAGTGTATTAACACCACAGGCAGCAAAGTCAGGAGCTGACGCCACGGATCCATAGACTGGCATTTCGAGTATCAGATCGGCTCCTGCAAGAAGAGCGGCTTTAGTACGGACATATTTTGAATAAATGGCAGGTGTACCTCTTTGGGTATAATCACCACTCATAACGATGACAAGATAATCACAGCCGGTGATTTCTTTTGCCTTTTCAAGGTGATATTTATGGCCATTATGAAACGGATTGTATTCTGCAATAATTCCGGTTGTTTTCATTAGAACCTCTTTCTTCAATTATATAAATACTTAGAAAAATATATAAATAATATATAATAAATATAAGATTTCTTCAATATTGAATTGTTATCTGTAAAAAACTGTGATATACTATTCGCAAAGTTGCAAGGCAACATGCTAATCAGATAAAGCAACAAGAATGTGGATTGTCTGAAGAATGAACATAATGAAAGATAGAAAGGATTGATTGTATGAAACTGATTTACGCGATTGTACGTTATGATAATGAGGATGAGGTTGTAAGTGCACTTACCAAACAGCATTTCAGCATTACAAAGCTTAATACCACTGGCGGTTTCCTGAGAAAAGGAAATACAACATTGATGATCGTTACAGAAGATGAACATGTTCAGGAATGTATCGATATTATTAAGAAAGAATGTGGCAAACGTCAGAAGATTACGATCAATATGCCGTATATCTCCGGTGCTGCTATGATGAACTACGCAACCATGCCGACAACAGTCGAAGTTGGCGGAGCGACAATCTTTGTGACAAATGTTGAACATTTTGAGAAAATTTAATAAAGTACATAGACTCCGGAGGATTCATGCTCCGGAGTTTCTCTTTGTTTGCCAAATTTGTTTAAGAAATAACAAGACGTATGAAAAAAAATGCAAAAAATTGTGAATTGTCACTTGTATCAGGTATTTTACTGAGATATAATAGAAATACGTATGAAACCATTTTAAAATGGAAATAAGAAGGGAGTAATTATCATGGCATTCATTGATCTTATGAAGGAAAAAGCAAGAAGCAACAAGAAGACAATCGTTCTTCCGGAGGCAGAAGACAAGAGAACTTTAGTTGCTGTTGAGAAAATTATGGAAGAGGGCACAGCAAACCTGATCCTTATTGGTAACGCAGAGAAAATCGCTGCAGACGCTAAAGAGTTCGGCGCAAACATTGAGGGCGCTGCAATTGTTGATCCGGCTAACGATGCTAACTTCGACAAATATGCTGAGACTCTGTATGAGTTAAGAAAGAGCAAAGGTATGACTCTTGAGAAAGCTCAGGAAACAATTAAGAAAGACCTTATCGCTTACGGTATCATGATGGTTAAACTTGGCGATGCTGATGGCCTTGTAGCAGGTGCTTGCCACTCTACAGCTGACACATTAAGACCGGCCCTTCAGATCTTAAAGACAGCTCCGGGCACTGAGTTAGTATCTGGTTTCTTCATTATGGACGTTCCGAACTGCGAGTTTGGTGAGAACGGTACATTCCTTTTCGCTGACTGTGGTCTTAACCAGGATCCGAACGCTGCAGAGCTCGCTGCAATCGCTAACAGCTCCGCTGCAAGCTTCAAGGCTCTTACAGGTAACGAAGCAAAGATCGCTATGCTTTCTCACTCCACAATGGGCAGCGCAAAACACGCTCTTGTTGACAAAGTTGCAGAAGCTACAAAGATCGCAAAAGAGAAATATCCGAACATCAAAGTTGATGGCGAGTTACAGTTAGACGCTGCTATCGTTCCGTCCGTTGCTGCATCCAAAGCAAAAGGAAGCGAAGTTGCTGGTCAGGCTAACTGTCTTATCTTCCCGAACCTTGACGCTGGTAACATCGGTTACAAGCTGGTTCAGAGACTTGCAAAAGCAGAAGCTTACGGCCCGATGTTACAGGGTATTGCTAAGCCGGTTAACGATCTTTCCCGTGGATGTTCCGCTGAGGATATCGTTGGTGTAGTTGCTATCACAGCTGTACAGGCTCAGATGGCTAACTAATTTTTGAAAGTAATTGTAAAAACTTATTATAATCATAAGGAGATTAAAACCAATGAACATTTTAGTAATTAACTGCGGCAGCTCTTCTTTAAAGTATCAGTTAATCAACTCTGATACAGAGGCAGTTCTTGCAAAAGGTCTTTGCGAGAGAATTGGTATTGAAGGTAGCATGATCACATATCAGCCGGCTGGTGGCGAGAAAGAAGTTACAGAGTCCCCGATGCCGACACATACACAGGCTATTCAGCTTGTACTTGATGCTCTTACAAATGAGAAGACAGGCGTTATCGCTAGTCTTGCAGAGGTAGGCGCTGTTGGTCACCGTGTTGTTCACGGTGGTGAGAAGTTCACAACTTCCACACTTCTTACAGCTGAAGCTATGGCAGCAATCGAAGAGTGTAATGACCTTGCACCGCTTCACAACCCGGCAAACCTGATCGGTATCCGTGCTTGTCAGGAATTAATGCCGAACGTTCCGATGGTAGCTGTATTTGATACTGCTTTCCATCAGACAATGCCGGAAGAAGCATACCTTTACGGTGTTCCGTACGAGTACTATGAGAAACACCAGGTAAGAAGATATGGTTTCCACGGCACATCCCACAGCTACGTTTCCAAGAAAGCTGCTGAGCTTGCTGGTAAGCCGTACGAAGAGATGAAGACAATCGTTTGCCTCCTTGGTAACGGTGCGTCCCTTTCTGCTGTGAAGAACGGTAAATCTGTAGATACATCCATGGGCTTAACTCCGCTTGAGGGTCTTATCATGGGTACACGTTCCGGTGACATGGATCCGGCTATCATGGAATACATCGCTAAGAAAGAAAACCTTGACATCGCAGGCGTTATGAACGTTCTGAACAAGAAGTCTGGTGTTCTTGGTGTATCTGGCGTATCCAGCGACTTCCGTGACCTGGAAGAGGCAGCAGAGGCTGGCAACGCTCGCGCAGCAAAAGCTCTTGCAGCTTACAACTACCGTGTAGTAAAATACATCGGCGCATACGTTGCAGCTATGGATGGCGTTGATGCTATCGTATTCACAGCTGGTCTTGGTGAGAACGGCAAATCTATGAGAAAAGCTGTATGTGAGCACCTCACATACCTTGGTATCGAGATCGATGACGCTGCTAACAGCGTAAGAGGTAAAGATATCGTGATCTCCACACCGAACTCTAAAGTTCAGGTTATGGTTATCCCGACAAACGAAGAGCTTGCAATTGCAAGAGAGACACTTGCTCTTGTTTAATCCTTCATTTTAAAACCGAGTTCATACGAATTAGATCGGCCTGTCCTGTGTTATACAGGACAGGCTGTATTTATCTGGCAGCGATATTTTTAGTGGTTGCAAAATGTAAATCGATACGATACAATAAGTTGTGTCTGGTGACAAAACAGATACAAAAATATAGTAAAAAAATAAAAAATAGTTGTTGACAAAAAGTACCTATATATGTATAATGACTAGGTGCGTATTAGGAGAGATAATATGCTGATTAATTTATCTGAAGTATTTACTCTGGAAGGTAAGGAAAAGACCTGGGAAGTTCCATACGAGGTAAAAGCCTATGTGGGAGCTGACGGGGAATATCCGGTAGTGTCTTCCGAACCAATCACGATCACCGTAAAGAATCTTGGAAACAGGAAACTGGAAGTGACCGGAGGTACAAAAGTAACACTTGCAATTCCGTGTGCCAGATGTCTCGAACCGGTAGAGTATACCAGCGAGCTGGAGTTTGACCAGGAGTTGGATATGAAGGTTTCTGACAACGACAGGGTGAAAAATTTAGATGAACAATCTTATTTAACTGGCTATAATCTGGATGCAGACCAGCTGGTAGATAACGAGCTTTTACTGAATCTGCCAATGAAGGTCCTGTGCAAGGAAGATTGCAAAGGGATTTGCAACAAGTGTGGTGTTAATCTCAATGTAAAAACTTGCGACTGCGATACAAGGTCGCTTGATCCGAGGATGGCAGTTATCCAGGATATTTTTAAACAGTTTAAGGAGGTGTAACCATGTCTATCTGTCCAAAGAATAAATCTTCTAAAGCAAGAAGAGACAGCCGTAGAGCAAACTGGAAGATGAGCGCTCCGAACTTAGTAAAGTGCAGCAAGTGTGGCGAGTTAATGATGCCGCACAGAGTGTGCAAAGCATGCGGTAGCTACAACAAGCGCGAAATCGTTAAGGTTGAGGCTTAATTATGAATTTTGAAGGCGGATGTTCTGAAGAAGAATAATCCGTCTTTTTTCAAATTGCAAACTTTAACAAATTAATGCAATAAAGCGACGGAGCTCAAATAATAAGATAATTCATGGAAGTATATATACGATTAGCATTGTATACAAATGTGAGATTGAAATTTGGTAAAAACCTATTGATTTTGTACATCGTATCTAGTATGATTAGTGTTAGATTTAGATAGGGAGTAAAAGATTGATGATCAAAATTGTAGTAGACGCCATGGGTGGTGATAATGCACCGGCTGCGCAGGTACAGGGTGCAATTGAGGCTGTCAATGAGCGAAAAGATATACAGGTGATCCTAGTTGGTAAAGAGGATGTCATTAAGAATGAACTGACAAAATATAAATATAACAGTGAACAGATCTCTGTTGTAAATGCCAGCGAAGTGATCGAAACAAGTGAGCCACCGGTCAATGCAATCCGAAGAAAGAAAGATTCCTCCATCGTTGTAGGTATGAATCTTATTAAAAACGGTGAAGCAGATGGTTTTGTTTCTTCCGGAAGCACTGGCGCTCTTCTGGTAGGTGGTCAGGTGATCGTTGGAAGAGTAAAGGGTGTAGATCGTGCACCGCTTGCACCGTTGATCCCGACTGAGAGTGCAAAAGGATTCTCCTTATTGATCGACTGCGGTGCCAATGTTGATGCAAGACCGAATCATTTGGTACAGTTTGCGAAGATGGGTTCTATTTACATGGAACATGTGATGGGTATCAAGAATCCAAAAGTCGCGATCGTTAATAATGGAGCGGAAGAGGAAAAGGGCAATGCACTTGTGAAAGAAACATTCCCACTCTTAAAAGCGTGTGACGATATTAATTTCATCGGAAGCATTGAAGCAAGAGACATTCCAAGTGGTTACGCAGATGTTATTGTTTGCGAAGCGTTCGTGGGTAATGTGATCCTGAAAATGTACGAAGGTGTTGCGTTAACACTTCTTGCTAAAGTAAAAAAGAGTCTTATGTCTTCTCTTCGAACAAAAATCGGCGCAATATTGATCAAGCCGGCTTTAAAAGAGACATTAAAGAGTTTTGATGCAAGCAATTTGGGTGGTGCTCCACTTCTGGGTCTGAAAGGACTCGTGGTTAAGTGCCATGGCAGTTCTACTTCCATCGAAGTAAAGAACTCGATTATTCAGTGTATTTCCTTTAAGGAACAGGCTATTAACGAAAAAGTTGGTGAATGTCTTGCTCCGAAGGATAATATAAATTAAATTAGAATTTAGATTCAACTAATTTTAAAATCAGAGAGGATGGAAATTATGGAGTTTGAAAAATTACAGCAGATTATCGCAGAGGTGCTCAATATCGATCCGGAAGAAATCACAATGAACACCACATTCGTAGATGATTTAGGAGCTGACTCCCTGGATGTATTCCAGATCGTGATGGGTATCGAAGAGGAATTCGATATTGAAATCCCGACTGAGGCAGCTGAGAAGATCGTTACAGTAGGCGATGCAGTAGAACAGATCAAAAATGCTTTAAATTAGTCAATCCTGTGGAAAGTAAGGTGTCTCCCTGTGGTGACACCTTGTTTTCCATTTATGATGAGGTGGAAGAATTGGATACAAAACTAAAGGAACTTCAGGATACCATTGGTTATTCCTTTAAAAATGATCGCCTTCTGAGCCATGCGTTAACACATAGCTCTTACGCTAATGAAAAGCATTGGGATAAGACAAAGTGCAATGAGCGTCTGGAATTCTTAGGTGATGCGGTTCTGGAACTTCTTTCCAGTGACTTCCTGTTTAAGAATTATCCGACGATGCCGGAAGGTGAGATGACAAAGCTTCGAGCGAGTCTGGTTTGCGAACCGACTTTGGCGTATTGTGCAGAAGCGCTCTCCCTTGGTGATTATTTGTATTTAGGAAAAGGTGAAGATCTGACAGGGGGAAGAAAGCGTCCGTCTGTTGTTTCTGATGCTATGGAAGCAATGATAGGCGCGATTTATCTTGATGGTGGTCTTGCTAATGCAAAAGAGTTTGTTCTTCGTTTTATTTTAAATGACATTGAACATAAACAGCTCTTTTATGATAGCAAAACTATCTTACAGGAGATGGTACAGGCAGAATTCAAAGACAGCCTGGTCTATGAACTTCTGAAAGAAGAGGGACCGGACCACAATAAGACTTTTGAGGTGTGCGTGAAAACTGGCGGTCGTGTGATCGGTCGAGGTGTTGGACGTACGAAGAAAGCCGCAGAACAGGTGGCTGCATACCACGGTATCTGTGAATTGAAAAAATAGGAATTTATTAGCATGTATTTAAAAAGTATTGAAGTACAAGGTTTTAAATCGTTTGCCAATAAGATTGTGTTTGAATTCCACAATGGCATTACCGGTATTGTGGGTCCAAACGGAAGTGGTAAGAGCAATGTTGCAGATGCAGTACGCTGGGTTCTCGGTGAACAGAAAGTAAAACAGCTTCGAAGTTCCAGTATGCAGGATGTAATCTTTGCCGGAACTGAGACGAGAAAACCTCAGGGATTTGCTTATGTGGCGATCACATTAGATAATTCGGATCATCAGCTGGCTATTGATTTTGATGAAGTAGTTGTATCGAGACGTATTTATCGTTCCGGTGAAAGTGAGTATATGCTCAATGGAAGTCCATGCAGATTGAAGGATATCAATGAATTGTTTTACGATACAGGTATTGGCAAAGAAGGATATTCCATCATAGGACAGGGACAGATTGATAAGATTTTAAGTGGTCGTCCAGAGGATAGACGTGAATTGTTCGATGAGGCGGCTGGAATTGTAAAATTCAAACGCAGAAAAAATATAGCTCAGAAGAAACTAGAAGATGAAAAACAGAATTTAATTCGTGTCAGTGATATTCTGAGTGAATTAGAAAAGCAAGTTGGTCCGTTGGAAAAACAGGCAGCGACTGCAAAAGAATATCTTCGTCTCAGAGAAGAGTTAAAGCATTATGATGTAAACTTGTTCCTTGCAGAAAATGGGATCATTCAGAAGAATCTCGCAGAGATCCGCGAAAAAGAAGCGGTTGTTTCTGGAGACATGGAAGATTCCAGGAAAGAGTCAGAACAGATCAAATTAGAATATGATAAGCTGTCTGAGGAGATTTTTGCTCTGGATAATCTGATTTCCGAAAAGCAGAATGCAGCTAATGAAGCCTATTTGCAGGCGGGCAATCTGGAAGGACGGATCGGTGTTTTGAATGAGCAGATCCGTGCAGAGGAAATGAACGCGGAGCATATCCGACAGCGTATTATGTCGATCGAAGCAGAGATCAACGAAAAAGAGGACAGCAGAAGACGATATCAGGCAGAGAGAGACGCACTGTCCGGAGAAGTGGAAGTTATGAAGGCTGCTCTGTCGAAAGCGGAAACTGCGTTAACAGACGCGGCAATTTTGGTTGATGAACTGGAGCAGTCGATTGAAGCAGAAAAAGCTTCCTTGATCGAAGCTTTGAATGACAAATCAAAGCTATCTGTAAAGAAACAGCGCTTTGATACGATGTTAGAGCAAATTCAGGTTCGCAGATCAGAAGTGATCCAGAAAATCTTAAAAGTTCGTACGGACGAAGAAAACTGGGACACACAGATCAAAGAACAGGAAGATATCCTCGAACAGATTGATACTCGTATCGGTGAATTATTAGATTTGGCAGATGGTCTTGAGATTGAAGTTGATACAGCAACGGAAGAAATCCAGGTTCTTAATAAAGATTTAAACAATCAGCAGCAGACATACCACACAGCCTCTACAAAGTTGGAATCTCTTCGAAACCTGGCAGAACGTTATGATGGATATGGAAACAGCATTCGTCGAGTTATGGAATGCAAGGAACGTGTAAAGGGAATTCACGGTGTGGTTGCAGATTTGATCGATGTTCCAAAGGAATATGAGATCGCGATCGAGACGGCTCTTGGAGGCAGCATTCAGAACGTGGTAACGGATTCTGAACAGACGGCTAAGGTCTTGATCGAACATTTAAAGAAAAATAAATTTGGTCGTGCCACATTCCTTCCACTCACAGCAATGTCTAACCGAGGTGGTTTTGAGCAGAAGCAGGCGTTGCAGGAGAAAGGTGTCATTGGTATCGCTTCTGAGCTTGTAAATGCCGGAAAGGAATATCAGGGACTGGTTCAGTATCTTCTTGGACGAGTTTTGGTGGTTGATCATATTGATAATGCGATAGCGATTTCCAGAAAATATCGTCAGTCAATCCGTATTGTTACTCCGGACGGCGAATTGTTAAGTCCTGGCGGATCTATGAGTGGTGGTGCATTTAAGAACTCCAGCAATCTTCTCGGAAGAAAGCGTGAGATGGATGAACTGGAAACTGCATGCAAGAAAGCTCTGGAACAGGTCGATATTCTTCAGAAGGAACTGGTATTTAAGGAGAGTCTTCTGGAAGAAAAGACATTTGAATTAACACGAGCAAATAAAGAACTCCAGACAAAATATCTGGAAGAAAATACAGCTAGAATCTCACTGGAACAGTTGAAACTGAAGAAAGACGAGTTGTCGGAATCTTCTGTGGACATGGATTTGGAAAATGTTCAGCTTGAAGAACAGATGAAAGAGATTAAGGCCCATATTCAAAGTGTGACAGGAGAGATGATTCTTCTGGAAACACAGAACGTGGAGCGCAACGATAAGATCTCCCGTGACAGCAAGGCATTGGAAGAAGCGAAAGAGGCAAGAGAAACAGCATCGAAAGCATTATCGGATGTTCAGCTTCGATCTCATGGCTTGATACAACAGGATTCTTTCGTGGAGGAGAATCTCAAACGTGTTAAAGACGAAAGAGAACGTTTGGAAGCAGAAAAAGCTTCACTCGGAGATGGTACTCATGGAAGTATCCAGATCGTCAAAGAAAAACAGTCTGAAATAGAAGCATTGAATACTCAGATTAATGAGTTCCGTAAACTGGCAGAGTCATTCAAGGAAGAGGGAAAACGAGCCCAATTTTCCAAAGAAGAAAAGACAGCTGGTCAGAAACAATTCTTTGACAAACGAGAAGAACTTTCCGAACGAATTTCCACCCTTGATAAGGAATTGTTCCGTCTTCAGAACCAGAGGGAAAAACAGGAAGAAAAACGAGATTCCTTTGTGGATTATATGTGGAGTGAATATGAATTGACGTATTCTACTGCAGAAGCATTGAAAGATGAGAGTTTAACATCTGTACCGGAGATGAAGCGACAGATCAACGATCGCAAAAATAGCATTCGTGCTCTTGGTCATGTCAATGTCAATGCGATCGAGGATTATAAAGAAGTTTCTGAGCGTTACGTATTCATGAAAACACAGCATGATGATCTTGTTTCAGCCCAGGATGCACTCTACAAGATTATCGAAGAACTGGATGCAGGAATGCGAAGACAGTTCTCTGAGAAATTTGCAGAGATCCGTACCGAGTTCGATAAAGTATTTAAAGAACTGTTTGGTGGAGGTCACGGCACATTAGAATTGGTGCAGGATGAGGATATTCTGGAAGCAGGAATCCAGATCATTGCACAGCCGCCGGGTAAGAAACTGGTCAATATGATGCAGATGTCCGGTGGCGAGAAGGCTTTGACAGCTATTTCATTATTATTTGCGATCCAGAACCTGAAACCGTCTCCATTCTGTCTTCTTGACGAGATTGAGGCTGCTTTAGATGATTCTAACGTTGATCGCTACGCGAAATATTTGCATAAACTGACGAAACATACTCAGTTTATTGTGATTACCCACAGACGTGGAACCATGGTTGCGGCTGATCGTCTGTACGGTATTACCATGCAGGAAAAGGGTGTCTCCACTCTTGTTTCTGTAAATTTGATCGAAAACGATCTTGATAAATAGGGGGAGCCTATGGAAGAGAAGAAAAAAGGCTTTTTTGCCCGTCTTGTATCGGGACTGAATAAAACGAGAGAAAATATTGTATCCAGTATGGATTCCATTTTTTCCGGTTTTTCAGCGATCGATGATGACTTTTACGAGGAACTGGAAGAAACACTCATTATGGGTGATCTGGGAATCCAGACAACGATGGCAGTCATCGAAGAATTAAAGAAGACGGTTAAGGAACAGCATATTAAAGATCCGGCGCAGTGTCGTCAGGTTCTGATCGACAGCATCCAGAAAAAGATGGATCTGGGTGAAAATGCATATGAGTTTGAAAACAGAAAGTCCGTTGTCCTGATCATCGGTGTCAATGGTGTTGGTAAGACAACATCCATTGGTAAATTGGCAGACCAGTTAAAAGATGATGGAAAACGTGTCCTTCTTGCAGCGGCAGATACTTTCCGTGCGGCTGCGATTGACCAGCTGGCAGAGTGGGCAAATCGTGCAGGTGTAGAGATCATCGCGCAAAAAGAGGGGTCCGATCCGGCAGCAGTAATTTTTGATGCAATTTCTGCGGCAAAATCCAGAAATGCAGATGTTTTAATTTGCGATACAGCGGGGCGTCTTCACAATAAGAAGAACCTTATGGAAGAGCTTAAGAAGGTCAACCGCATTATCGATAAAGAATATCCGGAGGCATACCGTGAAACATTGGTTGTTCTTGATGGAACCACCGGTCAGAACGCTCTTGTACAGGCAAGACAGTTCATGGAAGCGGCTGAGATCACCGGTATTATCTTGACAAAACTTGACGGAACTGCAAAGGGCGGTATCGCCGTTGCAATTCAGTCTGAATTGGGAATTCCTGTAAAATACGTAGGAGTGGGGGAAAAGATCGACGATTTACAGAAATTTAATTCCCATGATTTTGTGAATGCACTGTTCCAGACAGAAAACAAAGAAAAAGGAGAATGATGTTATGGAAATGAAAGAACTTGCACGTCAGAATTTTGATGAGGCTGCTGCTATCGTCAAAGAAGTTACACAGGAGACAAAACTGCTTTACTCTGAATTCTTCACAGAGAAGACAGGAAACGAAGTTTATATTAAACCGGAGAACTTACAGCGTACAGGCGCTTACAAAGTTCGTGGTGCTTACTACACAATCAGCCAGCTTTCTGATGAAGACAAACAGAAAGGCCTTGTTACAGCATCCGCTGGTAACCATGCGCAGGGTGTTGCTTATGCTGCAAAGCTTGCTGGTATTCCGGCTACAATCGTTATGCCGGTTACAACTCCGTTAATCAAAGTAAACCGTACAAAGAAACTTGGTGCAAACGTAGTTCTTCACGGTGATGTATTTGACCAGGCTATGGCTCATGCAAACAAACTTGCAGAAGAGCATGGTTATACACTGGTTCATCCGTTCAATGATCTTCGCGTTGCTACAGGTCAGGGTTCTATCGCAAAAGAAATCTTAGATGAGCTTCCGGATGCAGATTACATCCTCGTTCCGGTAGGTGGCGGCGGACTTTGCGCTGGTATCTCTACATATGCAAAAATGCTCAATCCGAACATCAAAGTTATCGCTGTTGAGCCGGCTGGCGCAGCTTGCTTAAAGGGTGCGTTAGAAGCTGGTCATGTTGTAACAGTTTCTCCGATCAACACAATCGCTGACGGTACAGCTGTACAGACACTTGGTGATAAATTATTACCGTATATCAAAGAGAACATTGATGAACTCATCACAATCGAGGACTCTGAGCTTGCACAGTGTTTCTTAGAGCTTGCTGAGAACCACAAGATCATCGCAGAGAACTCCGGTCTTCTTACAATTGCAGCATTAAGCCACTTAGAGTGCAAAGGTAAGAAAGTTGTTTCCGTAATTTCCGGCGGCAACATGGACGTTCTTGTAATGGCAAACGTAGTTCTGAACGGTCTTCTTCAGAGAGACAGAATCTTCACAGTTTCTGTAATGGTACAGGATAAACCGGGTAAATTAGCTGCTCTTACAGCACTTCTTGGTCAGAACCAGGCTAACATCATCAAACTTGATCACAACGTATATGCAAACGTAAACCGTGCTGCAGGTGTTCAGGTTGTATGTACTCTTGAGGCATTTGGTACAGAGCACAAAGAGCAGATTATCGAAGCTCTTGAAAAAGAAGGCTTCTGCCCGAAATTAGAGAAAACATCTAATATTTACATGTAATCAATTTATAATTCCGGTAATGACCGAGTTTTAATGGGGTTACATAGAGGATTAACGAGGGAGCCAATAGGAATATTGGCTCCCTTGTGTTTATCAGTCAATATACAACCGTTTCAAAGGGGTAGGCATTCGCCTGAGAGATACGTTTAGGGGAGGAAACTGTCTATGGATAGAACCCATACAAAGACAGCTTTACATAAGAATATTCATTTCTTTGTACGTTGGACGATCATATCCGCGATCATGGGTGTCCTTTGCGGCCTTATAGGATCTGCATTTGGACACGGAGTTCATATTGCAGGAGATTTCTTTAAGGAACATGATTTCATGTTATATTTGATGCCGGTATCCGGTATTTTGATTGTAATTGTACATAAGGTTTTAAAACAAGTAGGTAATAAGGGAACCAACCTGATCCTGGAATCCATCCATGGATCTGAAAAGGTGAATTTCACATTACTTCCAACCATTTTTATTTCGACAATTCTCAGCCATCTTGTTGGAGCATCCGCAGGTAAAGAAGGTGCTGCACTTCAGATTGGTGCCAGCATTGCAAATGTTGTGGGTGATGCTTTCAAACTCCATGATAAAGATAAAAAGATTATTATCATGTGTGGTATGAGTGGCTGTTTTGGTGCTATTTTCGGTACTCCGCTGGCTGCTGCTATGTTTGGTATGGAAGTAGCGGTTATCGGTGTTGCATATTATGCTGCATTTATTCCGTGTGTCTTTGCTGCATTTATCGGTGCAGAAGTATCTCACCTGTTGGGACTTCACGCTGAGTCATTCACCATTTTGAACATTCCGGAATTTGATCTTCATACAATGCTTTTTCCAATCGCGATCGGTCTTCTGGGTGCGGTTGTTAGTATCATTTTTTGTGAAGTGATTCATAAGGCGCATCATATCTACCACAAGAAAATCCACAATCTTTATCTGAGGGTACTGGTTGCGTCTGTCATCTTTATGGCTTTGACATTTGTTTTTGGACGTGATTATTGTGGAGCCGGATTTAATCTTGTAGAGCAGGCAATCCACGGCGAGAGTCGATATGAAGCATTCATTCTTAAGATGTTGTTTACAGCCATTGCGCTTGGTGGTGGATTCAAAGGTGGTGAGATCGTACCGACCCTTGCAATTGGTGCGACGTTGGGATCTGCATTTGGTAACATCATAGGTTTTGAGCCGTCTCTTATGGCTGCATGCGGTATGCTGGCTCTTTTCGTAGGTGCGACCAATTGTCCGACTGCAACCTTATTCTTGGGTTTCGAGTTGTTTGGATTTGAAGGTATGCCTTACTTCGCAGTAGCAGTGGCGATCAGCTTTGCACTTTCCGGTTACTTTGGTCTTTACACAAGCCAGAAGTTTGCTCATGCAACAGCAAAGACAGAGTTGATGCATTTAAATCATCACCCACATCATCCGCATCATTCACATCATGAACCGCAACATGTTGTTGTAAAAGATGTTCATTAAGTGAATATATGGATCTGTTGGGAGTATGTTAAGGAAAAATACTCTTGACAAAATCTATTCAAGTGCTATACTTGATGCTAAGTGAAAATTCCAACACGTTGACAGGAAGAGTAGATTGTGTGTAATGTCCAGAGAGGGATATATTTGCTGAGAATATCCTACAGGAGCATAGTTGAAGACCACCCTGGAGTGGCCCTTAATCGGGTCCGGTGATTCCGTTATAATCATAAATGAAGTGGTGTGAACCCATTGTATTATCGATGCAATGTGTTTGCGCAATCAGGGTGGAACCGCGAAAAGATTATTCGTCCCTAGATATACGGTGAAAGTATATCTAGGGATTTTTATTTTCACGAATACCCGCGATCGAGCTGGAGCGAAGCGAAAGTGAGATTGCAATGCGATGTAACGTATTGGTAAATGTAAAAGGAGAATGAAACTATGAAAATCACATTAAAAGACGGCTCTGTAAAAGAGTACGCACAGGCAATGGCAATCATTGATATCGCAAAAGATATCAGCGAAGGTCTTGCAAGAATGGCATGTGTTGCTGAAGTAAACGGTGAAGTGGTTGATTTAAGAACAGTTGTTGATGCAGACTGCGAGTTAAACATCTTAACAGCTAAAGATGCTGCAGGTCTTGCTGCACTTCGTCACACAGCAAGCCACGTTATGGCTCAGGCTGTTCAGAGATTATGGCCGACAGCAAAACTTGCGATCGGTCCGTCCATCGCTGACGGTTTCTACTACGACATTGATTTCGCGGAGCCGATCTCCGCTGAAGATCTTCCGAAGATCGAAGCTGAGATGAAGAAGATCATCAAAGAGGCTCTTCCGCTTGAGCGTTTCGAGCTTCCGAGAGAAGAGGCGATTGCTCTCATGAAAGAGAAAGAGGAGCCGTACAAAGTAGAACTTATTGAGGATCTTCCGGAAGGTTCTGTTATCAGTTTCTACAAACAGGGTGACTTCGTGGATCTTTGCGCAGGCCCGCACGTGATGAGCACAAAAGAAGTTGGAAAAGCATTTAAACTCTTAAACCTTGCAGGTGCTTACTGGAGAGGTTCCGAGAAAAACAAAATGCTTACACGTATCTACGCAACAGCTTTCGGTAAGAAAGAGGAGTTAGATGCTTATATCACAATGATGGAAGAGGCTAAAAAGCGTGACCACAGAAAGATCGGTAAAGAACTTGGCTTATTTATGATGAGCGATGCAGGCCCGGGTCTTCCGTTCTTTATGCCGAATGGTATGGTTCTTAAGAACACTCTGTTAGAGTATTGGAGAGAAATCCATAAAAAGGCAGGTTATGTAGAGATTTCCACACCGATCATGTTAAACAGAACACTCTGGGAAACATCCGGTCACTGGGATCACTATAAAGATAACATGTACACAACAAAGGTTGACGAGGAAGATTTCGCGATCAAACCGATGAACTGTCCGGGTGGCGTTCTTGCATACGCAAACGAACCGCGTTCTTACCGTGACCTTCCGCTTCGTATGGGTGAGCTTGGTATTGTTCACCGTCATGAGAAATCCGGTCAGATGCACGGTCTTATGCGCGTACGTTGCTTCACACAGGATGATGCTCATATCTTCATGACAAGAGAGCAGATCCGTGATGAGATCAAAGGTGTAGCAGGTCTTATTGACAGTGTATACAAACTCTTTGGTTTCGAGTACCATGTAGAGCTTTCCACAAGACCGGAAGACTCCATGGGTTCCGATGAGGACTGGGAGATCGCTACAAGCGCATTACAGGGCGCTCTTGATGACCTTGGTCTCAACTATATCGTAAACGAAGGTGACGGAGCATTCTATGGTCCTAAGATCGACTTCCACCTTGTAGATGCAATCGGCAGAACATGGCAGTGTGGTACAATCCAGCTCGACTTCCAGCTTCCGCAGCGTTTCGAAATCGAGTACATCGGTGCTGACGGCGAGAAACACAGACCGATCATGATCCACCGTGTATGCTTCGGTTCCATCGAGCGTTTCATCGGTATCTTAATCGAGCACTTTGCAGGCGCATTCCCGACATGGTTAGCTCCGACACAGGTTAAAGTTCTTCCGATTTCCGAGAAATATGAAGCGTATGCAAACAGCGTAAAAGCTGCTCTTGATGAGGCTGGTATCCGTGCAGAGATCGATATGCGTTCTGAGAAGATCGGTTACAAGATCCGTGAGGCACAGATGAAGAAGATCCCG
>JAZTZT010000217.1:0-3062 GCA_045637605.1 Pilosibacter sp. | reverse complement strand
AAATCTCTTCCACCGGAAGAAATACCGGCATTTCTATGTCCATTTCTTCTTCATGAAACGGGAATCGCAATGTAACAATCGCACGTTCCACTTTTACCATCGTTTTTCTCCTTTTATACAGATATACGACCTAACAGCTTCTCAATCTCACTCTTCATTCGATCAGAAGCAGCAGGCAGCAGCCACCATTCATCGGAATACGTATCCTCAGTCTCAGTTACAAGGATTGCTCCATGCTCTGTATTCAGATGCAGGATCGCACGAACCACGTCCGCGGTAAAATCACTTAAGATCAAAGAAGAAGTCTCTGTTTTCTCGGAAACTATATCCAAAACGATTGTTTTCATCTCACCATTCTCCAACTGTTCCAATAACTTAGACTGTTCCTCTTCCTCTTTATTTGCAACCGCTTTCTTAAGTTTTTTCAGGTATTTCGATGATACTTTCCTCTGTGGTGTTACCATGTTATACACATCAGAAGTGAATTCGTTACACAGATTTGCAAGTTCTTCTTCTTTGTCTGCCGGTTTCAAATGCCAGCCATCTTTGCATTTCCAAAGTTTCATGAGAATATCTTCCGCAAAATAATAAACCACGCGTTCGTTACTGCTTCCATTCTCTACTGTCAAATATGCATCACAAAATGCGCACGGATGGATCAGAGACAGCACATCATTTTTCATTCGGAACTTTCCGTCAAAATCCATGTCTCCGTATCCCTTTTCGTCTAACGATGCTCCTGCATTTTCCAATGTCGTACGGATCTGCTCCACGCTCATATAGAGGAACGGATCGCCCACACCGAAAAATTCATCGGCTCCGGCCTCTGAGGCAAGAAATAATAACTCATTTATTGTTAAAACCAACTCTTGATTATTTCCCATAATACCTCCTATGTTTCATTCATCATTTTAATCTTTACAGTCTCATTTTCTAAAACCAGATATGCTTCATGATCTTCTAACTCAACTCTCTGTTCCATAAAGGACAGACTGGTTCGAAATGCACGATGGGAAGATGCTTTATCTCCAATGAGAACCGCATTTCTCTGTTCCAGCATCTTGCTTGTAAACAGATCTCCTCCATAATACAGATTTAAGAATTCCTCTGCTGTATCAGCCAGGATGATGATCACATTTTGGTTCTTTCCTAATGTTACCAGTAATCTTAAACGTTTTAAAGATTCCTCATTGATGCTTTCATGGCATTGCTTCCAATCGGTAATGCAGATGATGATAGGATCAAAGGATGCTGTCTCGTCGCTCTGCTGGATTTTCTTGCGTTCCTGCATGATCGGCATCAACTCTGCGAGGTAAGAATCAAATTCGGAACCGTTTTTCAGTCTTCGGATGGTACCGTCTCCCGGAAGTACATGCGCTTCATCCGAAACAACAACCAGTTCCTGATGCGCATCTGCCTGAAGCTGTTCGAGAATTACAGACATCAGTCCATATCTTTCTATTCCGTTCATTTCAGAAATCATCCAAAATGGATTCTTATCAAAATCAATGTTTGCTCTCTTCAGATCATCATAACGGATTCCGATTCCGACATTCTCACCCTTCAGCATTCTTCCGGTTACTGTCTCCGGCATCGTTGCGATCTCATCCGGACGTTCGCCATTCCATTTGGCATCCATCAGATAGATCAATGCGCGAAGATTCTCCAGACATTCTGCATCACTGCCTCCTGCTACCGGAAGTGCAATCTGGAACTCCAACGGTACTTTGCCTTTTACGAGGCCTCTGCCCGGGAAGTTTTCCGGCTCTAATCCGTTGGTTCTTCCGACGATTCCGCTGTAATCATTGCGATCGGTCAGCTGAAGTGCCAGTGCCATTCGGATATTCTGGCTGATGCGGAAACCGATGCCGCTTGTGGTATTGGCTGTTACCAGCCAGTAAATACCATAGGTACTGCCCTCTCGTGCAAGCTCAATAAAGAATGTGTCTAATTCCGGATATAACGATAATACCGGAGCAAAATTATCAACAACCAGCACGATATTCGGAAGTGTTTCTCCACTGAGTGCATTGTATAACTGGTAATTTCCCGCACCGCAGGCTGCGAACAGCTGGCGTCTTCTTGCAATCTCTGTTCGGATCATCTGGGTCATCTTGACGATCTTTTCTCCGTCATCGGATCTTGCAATACCTCCCATATGTGGAAGGTCTTTGAACAGCATTAAGCTTCCGGCGCCGAAGTCCATCAGGTACATCTGCAGGCGATCCGGAGAATAGGATAATGCCAGTGACAGGATCGTTGTCTGCAATAATGTTGTTTTTCCTGTTCCCGGAGCACCATAAACTGCAATGTGGCCATCGGTGCTGAAATTCAGCATCAGCGGATACTGTGCCTGTGCAGCCGGATCATCGATCATACCGATCGTTGCCTTTAACTGCTCCTCATCACCACTCCACTCTTCGCCGTCAAATGCGATCGTCAGAATATCATTCAACCAGATCTTATCGGAAAGTTTCTGTGTCCAGATGTTTCTCGCTCTGGCAATGTCATGCTCTCTTACATATGTATCAATACATTCCACGATCGCATCGATTTCTTTCCGCTCGGAGCGATATCCGGTTGTACGCTCTGCTTCATAAGCCACACGCTTACCGCTTGTCTCCACCACATACAGCTTATTATTCTTACTGCCATTCTTATCTGCGTATGGATTGTACTGTGCACCGCTCCAGTAAGACTGGATATTCTCATATAATTCATTTTCACCCACAAGGACATATGCGCGACCCGGGTTCGTGATCTTCGCAGCATCCGGACGTTTTAACATATCACGGCTGTCAGCAGAACTTGCCACCTTCAAGCACCAGCGGAAACGTGTATTGGCTTCCATCTTTTCATTCATAACACCGCTCGGTTTCTGCGTTAATAAAACGATATGTACACCCAGAGTACGACCGGTAGCAAAAATACGATTAACTACGGTCATAAATTCCGGGAACTGAACACGGAATTCCGCAAACTCATCAATGACAACGAATAAGTACGGAAGCGCTTCATCCGCACGTCCGCTTCGGTATAAACGTTTATAATCGGAAATATTC
>JAZTZT010000216.1:0-6202 GCA_045637605.1 Pilosibacter sp. | reverse complement strand
ATCTTGATCAGCTTTATTATGGGCTTTGTGATCACCGTTTCTGAACCGGACCTTCAGGTACTTGCACAGCAGGTTCCATCTGTTCCGAATCTGACCTTGATCTTAGCGGTAGCAGCAGGTGTTGGTACATTCCTGGTATTTGCACTTCTTAGAATCCTGTTTGGAATCGCGCTTCCAAGGCTTCTGGTTCTTTTTTATGTAATTATTTTTGCACTTACACTGTTTGTTCCGGCAGATTTTCTGGCGGTAGCATTTGATTCCGGCGGTGTAACAACCGGTCCGATGACGGTTCCGTTTATTATGGCGTTCGGTATCGGTGTTTCTGCGATCCGAAACGATAAACATGCGGCGGATGACAGTTTCGGTCTGGTAGCGATGTGTTCCATTGGACCGATCCTTGCAGTTCTGCTTCTTGGTATGATCTTCCATCCGGAGTCTGCAGAGCAGGTATCAGAGTCCATACCGGTGATCAATGATACCGTTGAGTTATGGCGTTTATTTGCTGTAGAACTTCCGCATTATTTTAAGGAAATGGCAGTTTCCTTATTCCCGATCATCTTCTTCTTTGGATTGTTCCAGTTGGTATCCAGAGATATTAACAAACGAGCACTGATCAAGATCGGTATCGGTCTTGTATATACATATATCGGTCTGGTTTTGTTCCTGACCGGTGCCAATGTGGGTTTTATGCCGGCAGGTAATTATCTGGGTCAGACAATTGCAGGGCTTTCCTATCCGTGGATCATTATTCCGATCGGTATGCTTATCGGTTATTTTATCGTAAAAGCAGAGCCGGCTGTTTTTGTCCTGACAAAGCAGGTAGAGGAGATGACTTCCGGCGGAATTTCTGCAAAAGCTATGGGAAACAGCCTGTCGATCGCGGTAGCAGTGTCCGTTGGTCTTGCTATGACACGTGTGGTAACAGGTATTTCGATCATGTGGTTCTTAGTGCCGGGTTATGCTATTGCCCTTGGAACTTCTTTCTTTGTGCCGAAGATCTATACTGCGATCGCATTTGACTCCGGTGGAGTTGCATCCGGTCCAATGACAGCGACCTTCTTACTCCCATTTGCCATGGGTGCTTGTGAAGCATTAGGTGGAAACATCATTACCGATGCGTTTGGTATCGTAGCGATGGTGGCCATGACTCCGCTGATCACGATCCAGGTGATGGGCCTGATCAGTAAGATGAAGGAGAAAAAGCTTCACAAAGATATTGCAGATACCGCAGTCTTTACAGGTGCAGATGTCTGTATCGATATGGAGATCATCGAACTGTAACAATATAGAAATGAGGATCATATGGGAAGTTTAAATTTAATGACTACGATTGTGGATCGTAAAATTCTAAATCGATATATGGAACTATATCAGGATAATGATCTGCATGTGGCCTTTTTATCTCTGGGTTACGGTACTGTGTCCAATGAAATCCTGGATTATCTCGGACTGGAATCCAATCAGAAAGCCGTTTCATTCTCCATTGTGGAAGAAAAAACATGGGTGACGGTAAAGCGTCAGCTGGAGAAAAAACTGAAGATCGATGCACCTGGCGGCGGTATTGCATTTACGATCCCGCTCAGCAGCATCGGAGGAATGAAACAGCTCCAGTTCTTGTTAGAGAAACAGGATTATCAGAAAGAGGAGGAGACCATCTTGAAAAATACAGATCATCATCTGATTATTGTGATCACAGAACCGGGTTATACAAATATGGTTATGGATGCAGCCAGAAGTGCAGGTGCATATGGCGGAACTGTTATCCATGCAAAAGGAACCGGTATGGAACTGGCTGAGAAGTTCATGGGTGTATCCCTTGCTTCTGAAAAAGAGCTGGTTCTGATCGTAACGCAAACAGAATTGAAAAATCCGATCATGCAGGCTATCATGAAAGATGCAGGTTTGCAGACAAAAGCAAAATCAATCGCATTTTCACTACCGGTAGCTGATACCGCAGGATTGAGATTAGTGGAAGATTAATTGATATTCCGTTGCCGGAGAAAAATTGTATCCGGCAACGGATTTTTTTATTGCTATTTGAGTAAAATTTTCTTATAATGGTAAAATAGAGTGAAATTATGAAATCAAAAAGAGAGAGGAAGTGAACACATAATGGAAGGTCGAAGTCGCAAGATGGAGGCAGACGCCCAGCCCGAATCGACGGCGATATGCATAGTGGCAGAGAGCCATTATGTGGATAGCTGCTTTTAAGGTGTCCGTTTGACTCCGGTCCAGATGTTAGTAAGATGGGATGGAGGAACGAGATTATGTCTAACGAGACAATGGAGAATTTTGACTTAGAAGAATTACTGGAGCTGGTGAAGACGAAGAAATACCGCCAGCTGAAGGAAGCTCTTTTGGATTTGAATGAGGTAGATATTGCCTTATTTATGGATGAACTGGATTCGGTGGAACGCAGGATGCTTGTATTCCGCATGTTGCCGAAGGAGATGGCTTCGGAAGTATTTGCGGAGCTGGATCCGGAATCCCAGGAAGATATTATCAACAGCATTACTGACCGAGAACTTTCTGAGATCGTGGAAGATCTATATGTCGATGATGCAGTAGATATGCTGGAAGAGATGCCGGCGACGATCGTTCGCCGTGTCATGGAAAATACAAAACCGGCAACCAGAAAACTGATCAATCAGTTTTTAAACTATCCGGAAAACAGTGCCGGCAGTATTATGACTGCGGAGTACATCGGTCTGAAGAAACATATGACCGTAGAGGAATGTTTCGCTTATATCAGAAAAAACGGAATTGATTCGGAAACAATCTACACCTGTTACGTAATGGATTCCAAGCGCCGTCTGGAAGGTGTTGTTACGGTCAGAAATCTTATCATGAATCCTTATGATGCCGTATTGGGCGACATCATGGATGACAACGTGATCAAAGCCATAACAACGATGGACCAGGAAGAAGTCGTAGAGATGATGAACAAATACGACCTTCTCAGTATGCCTGTTGTAGACAGTGAAGATCGCTTGGTCGGTATTATCACCGTCGATGACGTTATGGACGTTATGGAAGAAGAGGCCACAGAGGATATCGAAAAGATGGCTGCGATGCTTCCGTCTGAAAAGCCGTATTTAAGAACCGGCGTTTTCGAATTGGCGAAGAACCGTATTCCGTGGCTGCTGTTCTTAATGTTATCCAGTACACTTTCCGGAGCGATCCTTGAACGTTATGAAAATGCGTTTGCGGCGATCCCACTTCTGGTAAGTTTTACGCCGATGCTTATGAATACCGGCGGTAACTCAGGAAGTCAGTCCAGCGCGATGATCATTCGTGGTATGTCCCTTGGAGAGATCGAGCCGACAGATATTCTGAAGGTTATCTGGAAGGAGATCCGAGTAGGCCTGATCGCGGGAATTATCCTTGCGGTTTGTAACTTTATCCGTCTGATGATCCAGTACCCGGGCAACACGATGATCAGCCTTGTGGTTGTACTGAGTGTATTTGTGACAGTTGTGATCGCAAAAACGATCGGCTGTACACTTCCGATTGCGGCCAAAGTATTAAAGGCTGACCCGGCGATCATGGCCGGACCATTGATCACAACGATCGTAGATGCGGTGAGTTTGATCGTATACTTCAATCTGGCATGTATGCTGTTGGATATGACAGTATAAATTATATTTTTTGATATCCCGGGAGCTACCTCCCAGCAAATATTAGAAACAGGAGAAAAACAATTATGGCAAAAGTTAGAACAAGATTTGCACCGAGCCCGACAGGCCGTATGCATGTAGGTAACTTAAGAACAGCTCTTTATACCTACCTTATCGCAAAACACGAAGACGGAGACTTTATCCTTCGTATCGAGGATACAGACCAGGGCCGTCTTGTGGAAGGTGCAGTTGATATTATTTACAGAACAATGGAAACAACAGGCCTGATCCACGATGAAGGTCCGGACAAAGACAAAGGATATGGTCCGTATGTTCAGTCTGACCGTCAGAAAGCCGGCATCTATATGGAATATGCAAAGATGTTGGTTGAAAAAGGTGAGGCTTATTACTGCTTCTGTACACAGGAGCGTCTTGATTCCTTAAGATCCAGTGTAAATGGCGAAGAGATCATGACATACGATAAACACTGCTTAAGCCTTTCTAAAGAAGAAGTAGAGGCAAATCTGGCAGCTGGTATGCCGTTTGTTATCCGTCAGAACAACCCGAAAGAGGGTACAACAACATTCCACGATGATATCTACGGCGATATCAGCGTTGATAACTCTGAGCTGGATGATATGGTCCTTATCAAATCCGATGGATTCCCGACATACAACTTCGCAAACGTTGTAGACGACCATCTCATGGGCATTACTCACGTAGTTAGAGGTAATGAGTACCTTTCCTCTTCTCCGAAGTACAACCGTCTTTACGAGGCATTCGGTTGGGAAGTTCCGGTTTACGTTCATTGCCCAACGATCACAAACGAAGAGCACAAGAAATTATCTAAGAGAAGTGGTCATTCTTCCTTTGAGGATCTTCTTGAGCAGGGCTTCATCACAGAGGCGATCGTAAACTTCGTAGCTTTACTCGGCTGGTCCCCGGCAGGCAACGAAGAGTTCTTCACTCTTGAGGAATTAGTGAAAGAATTCAACTACCACAATATGAGCAAGTCTCCGGCAGTATTTGATATGACAAAATTACGCTGGATGAATAGCGAATACTTAAAGAAGATGGATTTCGATGCATTCTATGAGATCGCTGAGCCGTACCTCAAAGAAGCTCTTACAAAAGAGTTTGATCTGAAAAAGATCGCGGCGATGGTGAAGACAAGAATCGAAGTTCTTCCGGATATCGCAGGTCAGGTTGATTTCTTCGAGACACTTCCGGAGTATGATCCGGAGATGTATACTCACAAGAAGATGAAGACAAACAAAGAGAACTCCCTTGAGACATTAAAGGCTGTTCTTCCGATCTTAGAGGCTCAGGAGGATTACTCCAATGATGGTCTTTATGCTGCACTGTCCCAGTATGTTGCTGACGCAGGTGTGAAGACAGGTTTTGTTATGTGGCCGATCCGTACTGCTGTTTCCGGTAAACAGATGACACCGGCAGGTGCTACAGAGATTATGGAGATCATCGGTAAGGAAGAGTCCATCGAGAGAATTAAGAAGGGTATTGCTCTTCTTGAGGCATCCATTTAATTAAACACGAATTCTTATGCTGCGGCGTGTATTTTTGCATGCCGCAACATTTCTTTTTATACAGTATGAGATTTAATGAAGCACAGAATACAGCACTTTCCCACAAAAATGGTCCGATGATGGTATTGGCAGGGCCGGGTTCCGGGAAGACGACTGTGATCACACATCGAATCAAGAAGTTGTTGGAGCAAGGCGTGAATCCCTCCGGCATTCTTGTGATTACATTTACAAAAGCCGCTGCCACAGAGATGAAAGAGCGCTTTTATCAACTGACGGAAGGGATTAAGGCTGATTATCGGAAAGTTAGTTTTGGTACATTTCATTCAGTCTTTTACCAGATTCTGAAGCTTGCATACCGATTTCCTTCTGGGAACGTTCTTGGTGAAGAGGATAAACGAGGATTCTTTAAAGAGTTTCTGGCGAAAACCGAACTGGAAGTGGAAGATGAGAGTGAGTTTATCTCATCGGTAATCAATGAGATCAGTTATGTAAAAGGCAGCCGGATCGATCTGGATTATTATTATTCACAGAACTGTCCGGAAGAATGGTTTAAAAAATTGTATACAGGATACGAGGATATGCTGCGGATCACAGGGAAGATCGATTTTGATGATATGCTGATCATGTGCTACGAATTGTTTACTCAAAGACCGGACATTTTATCCGCATGGCAGCGTAAGTTCCAGTATATTCTTGTGGACGAGTTTCAGGATATCAATCGGATCCAGTATGAGATCGTGCGGATGATGGCTCTTCCGGAAAACAATCTGTTCATTGTGGGTGACGATGATCAGTCCATTTATCGGTTCCGAGGTGCAAAGCCTGAAATCATGTTGGGATTTATGAAAGATTATCCGAATGCAAAGCAGGTGCTTTTAGCAGAGAATTATCGCTCCACCAAGGATATTGTCCAGACCTCTCTAAAGCTGATCGAACGCAATAAAGTTCGATACGAGAAAGCATTGGTTCCGATGCACGCAGCCGGTCGTCCTGTGGAGACCATGATCTATGGAAATCCACTTCGTGAGATGGGGGATGTGG
>JAZTZT010000215.1:0-1893 GCA_045637605.1 Pilosibacter sp. | reverse complement strand
AAATATATGTGGTGATCCCTCACCACATATATGGATTATTCTTTAAATCAAAATTGCTTCAGCAAGCTGATTGTCGATGTTGTATCTGCCATCTTTGATGGAAACCACGCAACCACTCTTTTTTCTGGAAACCACTGTGATAGGTTCACCGCTGTAGCAGCCCAAGGAGAAAAGGCACGCGTCCAGTTCTTCATCATCTGTTACAATCTCTTTGACGATATACTCTTCGCCGAGCTGTGCATCTAATAAAGTCATCATATCCTCCTTCACATCTCAGTCTTTTGATTAGTCTTATCTAACTGCAAACCAAGATTAGCACTAACTAACTGATCTGTCAAGCAGTTTTTTCCAATTTTTTCTTATTTGAATGCATCATAACAAACTTTGGACACTTTGGAGATCGCTGTGGTTCCATCCATATCCTTCTCCAGATCTGCTGTCAGCATCGCGATCACATAACGACTTCCGTCCGGAAGATCAAAAATGCCGACATCATGACTGACCTTTGCGACACTTCCTGATTTACAAGCGACCAGAACCATGCCCTCCGCCACGGTCTCATACGCCTCAGGAGGCATGTAACCCGGAACGGACGGGATCAGCGCCAGAAGTTTTCCACGAAGCTGCTGACCACGCATGATGTGGATGATCGTATCACAGATTTCCTTGGAGATCAGTTCGCCGCGACCGATCTGAACCAGCAAACGTCCAATATCACCGGCGCTCAGGAAATTATTCTTTCCTTCTGCAATTTTCGCCCAATCCATCATCTTTCTCATCAGTTTGAAGCTGGAATATCCATTCTCTGCCCAATATTCATTAAAACGCTCCATTCCGATCAGGTCCATGACGTGATTGGTACACATATTGTCACTCAGCTGGATCATTAATTTCGCTGTCGACTCCAGGGACGGCTGATAATAGCGGTCCAAATGGTACAAAATACCGGAACCTCCTACGGTATTCTCCTCGGAGATTTTCTGCGGAGCCTTCCAGTCATAAATTCCATCGTGAACATCCTTTAATAACAACGCAAGCATCGGAACCTTGATCACACTGGCAGACGGAAGAACCTTGTCTCCGTTTACCTCAAAAACTTCTCCGGTTCCAAGATGTTCAATATATAAACCACAAGTGCCTTTTAACTCTGCAAGGATCTGCTCAATTTCTAAACGTGGGATCTGTTTCATATGTACCTCCTGATTCTATACTTTTGTGCTTATACTATACCATATTAACGTGTTGCACAAAAGAAAAAGCAGCAGAGATTTTCATTTTTTTCTCTGCTGCCTTTTTCTTATTTCAACGCAAGACTGCTGTTTAATAACATCGTACTGTAAAGGAATAACACATCCTGATCGCCAAATTCCACAAACTGTCCCAACATCGCACTGTTCACATAGCGAATGTCCAGAATCGTGATCTTTTCATAAGCTTTTGCCAGAAGCGGAACTAAGCTGCTTCCAAAGGAATCACGGAATACGATCAGCTCTTCACCATTGTCCACGTGCGGGTTTTCAATAGTCAGGATCGGCCGGGTTCCGGACAGAAACATCTCATACGGATCTTTCCCCTCCGCTTTTTCCAGATCATACATCGGAATTTCCACCGGTTTTCCAGTTTCATAGCTGAATACCTTACAGTCTTCCAGCATTTCACTAGTCAAATAATTCAAAGTATCCGGCTCCATCGGAAGCGCTGCCTGGCCGTAGTAAACACCGTAGAATGGTATATCTAACTCGACAGTCTGATATTCACCTGCTGCCTGTGCATCTTCCTCTACCTTGGCATCCATCGCACTCAGTAAATAATCTGCCAGCCCTGTCAGATTCTCCTGTCTCCAGTGGGTATCTGTGAAATAATAATCTTCCAATTTCAGATGTTCTGTCAGAT
>JAZTZT010000214.1:0-3301 GCA_045637605.1 Pilosibacter sp. | reverse complement strand
CATCTCTTCCGCAACAAAGCCGGAGCCTATGTTAAGAGTGCAGAAGATGCGGGTGCTGACGGTACCTCCGAAATTACAGTTTCTGATGAGGCAATGTCTGCCTTTATCAAGCGTATGGCGGAGTTTACAAGCCTTTGTGATATGGTCAGACAGTCGGAATCTGCTTCCAAAAAATTGATGGAGGATATCAATTCTCTCCGTGAAAAGCAGAACAACTGCAGCGAAATGATCGAGAAACAGCAACGGACCCAGTGGGAACTGGAAAAGAAGCTGGAGCATTTAAATAACTGTAAAATGCAGGTTACAAATCTGCGACGCGTCCTGACAGAAAATGACCGCATTCGCGAAGAGATCACAGCCATTGAACTGGCTCAGGAAACATTGACCGAGCTCTCCTCTTCCATCCGCGATTCCTTTGGACTCTATCTCAACAAAGAGGCTTCCGATCTGGTTGGCGGAATTACCGGTGGAATTTATGACAGCCTGAGTATTGATGAAAATCTCAATGTTTTCTTAAATACCAAACGCAAACTTGTCCCGATCGAACAGGTCAGCAGCGGAACCATGGATCAGGTTTATCTGGCACTCCGACTGGCAGCTGCAAAACTCCTTCAGGGTGACGGTGAACCATTCCCTCTGATCTTCGACGACAGTTTCACACAGTACGATGAAGAACGACTTCGTACCGCACTGAAATGGATGGCGAAAGCGTATGACGGACAGATGTTGATCTTTACCTGCCACAAACGTGAAGGCCAGATCCTTCAGGCACATCAGATTGATTTTAACTATGTTGAAATTTAACCGGTCTACATGACTTTGGAAAATGAGAGGAAGAATACCATGTTAAAAGATTATATGCACAAATTCGTGACCCCGGAAGTTGCTGCAAAAGCAGTTCAGTCCGGCGACTGGGTTGACTATGGTTTTGGCGGCGGTTATCCGGAACTGATGGATAAGGCACTGGCCGCAAGAAAAGATGAGTTGAAGGATGTGAAAGTCCGTGGCGGTCTTGTGATCCGTCCGCGTATTGAAGTAATCGAGTGCGATCCGGAGCAGACCACATTCCAGTACTACAGCTGGCACATCGGTGATTACGAGCGTAAGATGCAGGCTCAGGGTCGTGTACAGTTTATGCCGATGATCCTCCGTCAGCTCCCGTTCCTTTACCGTGATCATATCCGCGTAGACGTTGCATTTGTTCCGGTTTCCGCACCGGATGCAGACGGTTACTGTGGTCTTGGTATCTCCAACTATGCTTGGAGAACTATTTTCGAAAATGCAAGAACCGTAATTTTTGAAATCAATGAGCGCTATCCGAAACTTCATGGTGTAAACGGTTCCCACCGTGTTCACTTATCTGAGGCTGATTATATCGTAGAAGGCGAGCATGAGCCGCTTCCGCTCCGTACATACAAAGATCCGTCCGATATCGATATCGCGATCGCGAAAAATGTGGGTGGTGAGATTCCGGATGGTGCAGTATTATCCCTCGGTGTCGGCGGCGTTCCGTTCACAGTTGCAAAAATGCTGGCAGAATCCGATCTGAAAGATCTCGGCTGTCACACAGGTACCATCAGCGATGCTTTCCTGTTCTTACACAAAGCAGGCAAGCTGACAAACGCACGTAAAGAAGTATGTAAAGGCTATTCCACCTGGAACCTGGCAATGGGTTCCCAGGAATTATATGACTGGATCGAACATGAACCGGAACTCTTCTATCCGGGCGATGTGGATTTCGTACATTCTCCGGAGAGAATGGGTCAGATGTCCAACTTTGTCGGTATCATGGGCGGTGTACAGCTCGACCTGATGGGTCAGGAAAATGCAGAATCCGGCGGAAAACGTCAGCTCTCCGGTACAGGCGGACAGCTTGACTTCCTCGAGGGTGCATTCCGTTCCAAGGGTGGTAAAGGCTTTATCTGCATGAATTCTGCAAGAACTGCAAAAGATGGTTCCCTGGTTTCCAATATCGTTCCATTTATCCCGGGCGGCAGCGTGGTTTCCAGTCCGCGAAGCATGAATCATTACGTTGCAACCGAGTACGGTGTTGCAAAATTATCCGGTCTTTCCTTACGTGAACGCGCAGAGGCAATGATTTCTGTTGCTCATCCGGCATTCCGTGAAGAACTGGCTCAGTACGCAAGAGAAACTTTTAAATAATATATTGGGGGAGAAAACAAATGAAATACGCAAAAATCGATCTGCACCTTCACCTGGACGGTTCCCTGAATCAGCCGTGGGCATGGGAGACAGCAAAAAAACGGGGCGTTGTTGCACCGGATTGTACATTTGAAGAGTACTATCACATCATGCACCGCACTGAATTTAAGAACCGCGAAGAACGAATGACTCGTTTCGATTTCCCGATCGCAGTCATGCAGACAAAAGAAGATCTGGCTGCCAGCATTTATCATCTGATCGAGACTCTGGCAGAAAAAGAATTATACTATGCCGAGATCCGTTTCGCTCCGCAGCAGCATATGCTCCAGGGCTTATCCCAGACGGAAGTTGTTGAAGCAGTTCTCGCCGGCAGAGAGCAGGCGAAGAAAGATTTCCCGGACATCGAAACAGGTATCATCAACTGTATGATGCATAAAGGCGCTGATGCCCACACAAACTGGGAAGCAAACCTTGAGACTATCCGCGTAACAAAAGAATTTTTAGGAAAAGGCGTTGTTGCACTGGATCTGGCTGGTTACGAAAACAACGGTGACTTCAATTTATATGCACCTCTGTTCGAGATTGCCAGAGAACAGGGAATTCCGTATACAATCCATGCAGGTGAAATGGGCGACGGTTCCCACGTTCCGATGGCAATCGCTATGGGCGCATACAGAATCGGCCACGGTATCAACTGTGTACTGGACCCGGCTTGGCTAGCAGAAGTGGTAGAGAAACAGATCCCATTGGAAGTTTGTGTAACAGGAAATACCATCGGTATGTTTAACCGCAAATACTGTGATCATCCGATCCGCCAGCTTCTTGAAGCAGGTGTAAAGGTTACCATTAACACTGACAATATGACATTCTCCGAGACAGACCTCGCAAACGAGTACTCTCAGCTCCGCGCACTCGGCATTTCCATCGAAACACTGAAACGCTGCGCTCAGAACTCCATCGATGCAGCATTCTGCAGAGAAGAGACAAAAGAAATGCTTCGTAAGAAGATGGGATTTAAATAAAGTGTGTATTTAATTGAGGAAATGTTTTTTAAAAAGAGCATTTCCTCTTTTTGTTCATTCCCATATGCAATATTCTGCAAACAAGCTGCGTTTCCGAATTTTGTACGTCCATCTAT
>JAZTZT010000213.1:0-2764 GCA_045637605.1 Pilosibacter sp. | reverse complement strand
TCAGCGATCGCCCGAAATGTATCGAATTTATGAGTATATAAAACGATAGAATCTCCTGTGATTACGGAAAAAGTTGAATATTTCAAGGCGATTCCAACGGGCGATCAGTGATCGCCCCTACATTCTTTATGGACGCATTGCTGAAAAAAGACTTCTTTGACAGTCTGAGGAGGCCGTAAGGCCTCCTTTTCAGCTTTCCATCTGCCGTCCCAGGAATCCGGCGGCCAGTTTGGCAAGGGCCTGATCCGCTTCCTGGACAGGACTGTCGTGTTCCCCCAGAAGGAGCATCACGCAGCCCATAAGATCTCCCTGGGACAGAATCGGGGCAGCGGCACCCAACCGATACTTATCCATGCCGTCAGAGGCAAAAATTGGGGTATCCCCGTTGCGGAACAGATAGAATCTCCGCTGCTCCATCAATCTTTCCAGTTCCGGAGAATTGGGCTTGTCCATCAGCTCCCGTTTGGGGGCGCCGTGAAGCGCGATGATGGAATCCCGGTCCGAGACTGCAGCAATGTGTCCGGTGGCAGAACCGATGGATTCACACATCTGGGTGGCAAATTCCTGCAGATCTCCCATAGGAGAATACTTCCGGAAAATTACACCGCCGTCTTTTTCAGTATAAATCTCCAGTGGGTCTCCTTCTCTTATGCGCAAGGTTCTGCGGATCTCCTTAGGAATCACAATACGTCCTAAATCGTCGACACGTCTGACGATGCCAGTTGCTTTCATATATCTTCTCTCCTCGTAATGTTGTCGAATAACGATGCTAGTATTTGTAAGGCGAGGGGATTTATACGCACGAAATAGATGTGTATTTGAGAAGGATACCATGGCTGGATCCAGGAAGAACGATATCTTGATTTCAATCCGGATACTGCAGAGGATGTTCCAAAGCTGCTTAACGAGGAGTGTCTTATTTCAATAACAGACGGTCTGCGGACAACCTGGACTTCTGGAAATGTGTGCTTTTTCTTGACAGAAGCAACCTTTGATGTAGGTGCTTTTGGCGTGTTACAGATTATCTTGGTAACATTCGAATATCTTGTTTACACGATCAGATTCTTTTTCAGTATTTTTGGTAAATGCACTGACCAAAGGAACGATGATCATGGAAATTGCCATAGCGGAAACACCCATCTCTGGGGACTTGGCTGCAGCGGCAGAGAACCCGGAATTCAGCGAAATTACAAAGGTAGCGCTGCCGATGGTGATCAGACCGGAGAGGACACCTGCAAAAGCACCGGCTTTGGTAATTCTCTTAGAGAACAGTCCCCAGATGTAGGGGCCAATAAAACAGCCGGAAACAATACCCCAGGAGAAGGACATCAGACTGACGATAATGGGGATGTTCTGTGTTGCGAAGATGAAAGAACAGGCCACAAATGCAAGGCAGAACAGTCTGGTGAGAAGCATCTGGGATTCGGATTTGATGGGTTTGTTTCTGACGGACGGAATTAAGTCAACTGCAACTGCCGAAGCGGATGTGAGAACAACTGCCTGAAGCGTAGACATGGAAGCAGAAAGAAGCAAAACCATAATTATCGCAAGAAGAACAAGTCCTAATTTTCCGCCGCTCAGAACTTCCATAAGCAGTGTAGGGATCACAGCATCGATTCCACCGACCGGAAGCTGGCCGCCGAGAATCAGCCTGGATGTGGAACCGATAAGGTAAGCACCGCATCCGATGACTGCACAGAAAAAGGTGGAGATAATGGTTCCGCGCTTAATGGCTGCAGTATCTTTAATGGCATAGAATTTGCCGAGCATCTGAGGAAGTCCCCAGGTACCAAAGCTTGTCAGCATAATGTTAATGCAGAGAAAGCGGAAGGATGATCCGCCGAAAAGGTTGGTCAGCTGGCTTCCGGTTATGGGATTGGGGTCGTCGGGCAGAGGCTGGAAATTGCGAAGGTTTTCCACCAGGCCGCCGATGCCGCCAACATTCTCGTGCCCCAGAACTTTGATAACCAGCAGAACAACACCCACGATCATGATTATACCCTGTACAAGATCGGTGTAGGACGTAGCAATGTAACCGCCTGCTACCAGATATACTGCAGTAAGAACTGCAATACCCAGCATCCATACCCAGGTAGGAACTCCGGGGAAAACAGCACCGAACAGAGAACCGAGGCCCTTGTAAACTGCTGCGGAGTAGGGGACAAGAAATACAAAGATAATCATCGCTGCCAGAATCTTCATACCCTTGGAATTGTATCGCTTTTCAAAGTAATCCGGCATGGTTCTGGCATTCATTTTCTTAGTCATCTTTCTGGTGCGGTTAGCAAATAGCAGCCAGGACGACAGACAGCCAAGAACTGCGTTTCCAATACCGATCCAGATTGCACCGATACCGATGTTCCAGCCATGCTGACCGGCATAACCAACGAAAACCACAGCAGAGAAATAAGTCGTTCCATAAGCGAATGCAGTAGCCCATGCGCCAATGTTTCTTCCGCCGATCAGAAAACCATCCAGAGTTTTGGATTTTCCATAACTGATGCAGCCGATAAAAATCATGAGCGCAGTATAAATGCAAAGAGCTACTACCGTGTAAATCTGTGGAACTGACATTGTTTTTCGCTCCTGAGGAATAAAATGAATTGTTTTTTTGGTCTTGCGTTTTGATGTTTCAGATTATATAATCAACTTTCCTATTAGTCAAATAAATGGTTTTAATAAAAACTATTTAAAAATCCTATTGACAGCCGAAGGCTTTTTGCTCTGGCAGAGCAGGATCGTGAGAAACGGTCAGGACACAGAA
>JAZTZT010000212.1:0-3658 GCA_045637605.1 Pilosibacter sp. | reverse complement strand
AACTTAAGCATTATGAGAACTCTTATGGCACCGTCCATGGTTCGCGTAATTGAGAACAATATCAAGAATGGTAATGAGGAAGTTCGTTTCTTCGAATTAGCTAACGTATATATTCCGAAGGCACTTCCGCTTACAGAGCAGCCGATCGAGAAGAAGATCCTTTGCCTTGGTACATTAGGTGCAAACGAAGATTTCTTTGCAATGAAAGAAACTCTTGAGGCATTCGCTTCCGATAACGATCTTTCCTTCACATACAAGAGAGGAAACGTTCCGTATCTCCATCCGGGCAGAACTGCAGAAGTATACTGCAAGGGCGTAAAGATCGGTCACTTTGGTCAGCTTCGTTATGAAATCGTTGACCAGATGAACATCGCAGGTGGTAAGAAGGCCGATACAAAGATCTTCATCGCAGAGATCGATTACAGCACATTAAAAGATCTCTTTAAAGCTGCTATCAACTACGTTCCGGAATCCGGTTTTGCAAAGAACAGCAGAGATATCTCCGTTGTGATCGGCAAAGAAGTTGAGTGTGGCACTATTATCGATGCGATCGCAGCATGTGATGCATTGATCACAGAAGTTGATCTTTTCGATATCTTCGAGAGTGAGAAAATTGGCCTCGATAAGAAGAGTATGGCGTTTAAGATCAAACTTGCATCTAACGAGGGCGATGTAACAGATGCTATGACAGATGCAGTGATCGAGAAGGTTATGGCAGCACTTGGCGAGCAGTTTGGTGCGCAGATGAGAGCATAATTCGCATTTTCATACGCATATAGAAAGTAGAATCTGGCTATCCTTACAGTAATGAGAATTGCTGTAAGGAGGCCATTTTTTATGGACATAAATTATGAGATCATAAGAGTCAAAGGTCGTGAGATCCTGGATTCTAGAGGAAATCCCACTGTGGAAGCGGAGGTAGAGTTAGAATGTGGTGCCATTGGCCGGGCGGCAGTCCCGTCAGGTGCATCTACGGGAAAGTTTGAGGCTGTAGAACTCCGTGACGGAGGTGGGCGTTATCTTGGAAAAGGTGTAAAAAAAGCAGTAGATCACATCAATACCGAGCTTGCGGAAGCGGTCATGTTTGAAAATGCCTTGGACCAGAAGCGGATCGACCAATTGCTTTGTGAGGCGGACGGAACTGAGAATAAGGAGAAATTGGGAGCAAATGCAATTCTTGCGGTATCGCTTGCAACTGCGAGGGCGGCAGCAACAGCGCTGGATCTTCCGCTGTATCGATATCTCGGCGGAATCGTCGGTCATGAGCTTCCGGTTCCCATGATGAATATTTTAAATGGAGGAAAACATGCGGACAATACGGTGGATTTGCAGGAATTCATGATCATGCCTACCGGTGCGGCCAATTTCGCAGAAGGTCTTCGTATGTGTGCGGAAATCTACCACACGTTAAAGTCATTATTAAAAGCTGATGGATATTCTACTGCAATCGGAGATGAAGGCGGTTTTGCACCAAATCTTAGGAATTCAGAAGAAGTCCTTTCTTATATGGTGAAAGCGATTCGCGAGACCGGGTATGAGCCAGGAGCAGATGTGAAAATTGCCATCGATGCGGCAGCCAGCGAATTGTATAACGAGCAAACCGGTATGTACGAGTTCGAAGGCGAGAGCAAAATGAGAGGAATCAAAGTGGAGCGTACAACGGAGCAGATGGTGGATTATTTCCGATGTCTGGCAGCGGGTTTTCCAATCTGTTCGATCGAAGATGCGCTCGACGAGGAAGACTGGAGAGGCTGGCAGCTTTTGACAAAGTCAATTGGAGATAAGGTGCAGTTGGTTGGTGATGACTTGTTTGTAACTAATAAAAAAAGACTGGAAAGAGGAATTGAGCTTCGAGCCGGAAATGCGATTCTGATTAAAGTCAATCAGATCGGAACTCTTTCAGAGAGTCTTGAGGCAATCGAAACGGCTAAGAAGGCCGGATTTAAAACCGTAATCTCACACAGATCCGGAGAAACAGAAGATACATTTATTGCTGATCTGGCAATTGCAGTAAATGCCGGACAGATCAAGACAGGAGCACCTTGCCGCTCAGAACGGGTATCGAAATACAACGAATTGTTGCGAATTGAAGAAAAAATTAGAGGGGATTACGGGAAATAAAGGTTGTATTTCACAAAAAACTGTGTTATGATAACTGTTGTTTGTGGACAGGAGGTGTAATTTAATGTTAAGAATCCTTTTAACAATTGTATTCGTTATCGCATGTGTCGCTATGACAGTTATCGTATTAATGCAGGAAGGTAAGTCCTCTGGACTCGGTGCACTTAGTGGAGCTGCAGAGAGCCATTGGGCTAAAAATAAGGGCCGTACTTTAGAAGGTAATATGGAAAAGATCACAAAGATTATCGCGGTATTAATCTTTGTACTGGCACTTGCTTTAAATTTAAACATCTAAGATGACGAACACTCTTGTTGGATTTTCTTCAAGAGTGTTTTTTATTTATCCCGGAAACTCTGACCTTAGTCCGCAAAACGAGAGGAGAAACATGGAAAATAATCAATTTCAAGAGCGAAAGGATATGCTCCTGGCTCTTATGAATGAAAAAGAATATGTACCGATGAAACTGAAAGAACTGGCGATTCTTCTGGATGTTCCAAAAGAGAACCGAGAAGAATTAAAACAGGTACTGGATGCACTGATGGCAGAAGGTAAGATCAGTGTGTCAAAAAAAGGAAAATACGGAAAAGCAGAAATATTTGCACAGACCGGTATTTTCCATGCACATCCGAGAGGTTTTGGTTTTGTTACGATCGAGGGACGTGATGGTGATGTGTTTGTTGCACCTGACAATATCAAAGACGCTATGGATGGAGACACAGTTCAAGTTGTCGTAGAAGAGGAAACGAGAAACCACAAAGCGGAAGCGGTTGTAGTGAAAATCCTGACTCGTGCCAATGAAACCGTAATCGGAACTTTTGAAAAGAGTAAACGTTTTGGTTTTGTTGTTCCGGACAATCCACGCATTACGGTTGATGTGTTCATTCCGGAAGGTGCAGACATGGGGGCTGTGACGGGTCACAAGGTCATTGTCAAGCTGACTTCCTATGGAAGCGGAAGAAAGAATCCGGAAGGACGAGTGATCCAGATCCTCGGTCATGTCAATGATCCGGGTGTGGACATTCTTTCTATCATCAAAGCATATGGTCTGCCGGAGAGTTATCCGGATGAAGTTATGGAGGAAGTGGCAGATGTTCCGGAAGCTTTGACCGAGGAAATGATCGCAGAGGAACTGGAAAACGGTCGCGTGGATCTTCGAGATGTACCGATGGTGACCATTGATGGAGAAGATGCCAAAGACCTGGACGATGCTGTGAGTGTTTCTAAGGAAATCGTGAACGGTCGTGTTATCTACCATCTTGGTGTGCATATCGCGGACGTTACCCACTATGTAAGAGAAAACACGCCACTTGATAAAGAAGCATTAAAACGCGGAACCAGTGTGTATCTGGTAGATCGCGTGATCCCGATGCTTCCGCACCGACTTTCTAACGGAATCTGTTCGTTAAATGCAGGAACGGATCGTTTTGCCCTTAGCTGTCTGATGGATCTTGATGAAAAGGGAAATGTAGTTGGTCACAGAATCTGTGAATCTGTCGTGCGAATCGACAGACGTATGACTTATACAGCCGTCAACGC
>JAZTZT010000211.1:0-10633 GCA_045637605.1 Pilosibacter sp. | reverse complement strand
GGTAGCAACAGGCATTATATGGATGTGAAGTCCGGTCGCATGGCTGTTGGCTGGAAGGAAATCGAGGGTACTTGGTATTACTTTAATCAGTCCGGACATATGGTGAAGGGCTGGCTGAACCTGGATGGCAAGTATTATTATCTGAATCCGCAGGATGGTAAGATGGTTGCGGATGGTTCTTATACGATCGATAATGTGAATTATACGTTTGATAAGGATGGTGTTTGTCAGAACGAATCTTCTGCTGTGGATGGAGGATCTGCGGGCAGCGTGATGAGCTCTCCGTCAGGTAATGGTGGATCTGATCCTGTGGTTGGTTCGGGTGCGAATGTGACAACAGGTACTTCTACGCCGGGAACTGGTGCGGCTCCGGGAGCGCCTGGTGGTTCTGGCGGCTCTGGGTCCGGGGCTGGCGGGACAGGTTCGGCTGAGGCAGTTGTGGGACCGAGAGGTGCGTCGGGGTCTTCTGCTCCTGGTAAAGCGACTGTGGTTGGCGGTAATTCGCCGGTGGGTGGTGGTGCACCGGGGGCTGGTAGTGCACCGGGGGCTGGTAGCGCACCAGGGACTAGTAGTGCACCGGGGGCTGGTGGAAATTCATCTGTGTCCGGCGGCGGACCTGGCGCTGGTGAGGCTGGTGGTGCTTCTTCAGGCGCCGGTACTGGTAACTCTGGTCCAACTGCTTCTTCGGGAGGCACACAGAATTCTTCTGGTTCTGGCGGTTTGAGTCAGTATCAGACCGGGGGACCGGGTTGATTGAAGTAGCTAAATAAACATTTAAAAGAGACTGTAACTAGATGTTTAGTAACAGTCTCTTTTTATTCCTTTGTCAAGTAAAATTCATGCCTCTATTTTTGTATACTTCGTCAATAGCTTTTTAAGGAAATCCATGATATCGTATTCCTACAAATTTTACACCTCAATTCTCGAGGCTCTTTGCTCGTTCTACGAGCATCTGTGGTATCTGAAATTCAAATCTTTATTTCTGAATTCAACTTCCACTACATTTACAACTTAATCACGTTTTAGTACAATGGAGGTAAGCACACATGACAACTCGCGTTCTACGTAGCTACAAACATGGTCTGTTTCTGATGATATTCGGAAATAAACCAGCCCTATTAAGTCTCTACAATGCAATTAGAGGATCAAATTACACAAATCCAGACGATCTAATTATTAATACCATTGAAGGTGTTCTTTATTTGGGTATGAAGAATGATGTCTCATTCATCATTAACAATGAACTAAATTTATATGAGGCTCAGGCTAGCTGGAATCCCAATATGCCTCTCCGTGGACTCTTTTATTTTTCCAGGGTTTACGAAGGCTATATTGCAGAGCATGAACTGGATATCTATTCACAAACATTGCTCCAACTTCCTACGCCCAATTATATTGTATTTTATAATGGGACTAAAGAAGAAGGAGATTCCAGAACTTTACGTCTCTCAGATTCATTTATCAAACACAACGGCCAAGAAGCCTGTTTAGAATGTACTGCAACTATAATTAACATCAATTATGGACATAACCCCAAACTAATGGAAGCATGTCGAGAACTCTATGAATACTCCTACTTGATTGAACAGATTCGTATTGGACTTCGTGCAAGCCTACCACTTCCGAATGCTGTTGATCTGGCTGTAGCAAATTGTATTGACAATGGCATTCTAAAAAGCTTCTTATTACGTCATCAAGCAGAGGTGAAGCATATGATCTTGGAAGAATTTGATTTGCAAAAACAATTACAATTAGTAAAAAAGGGAGAACGAATCAATATCGCTCAAAATGCATTTTCAATGGGGCTAAGTATTGAACAAGTTGCTTCCTTGTGTGATGAGAAATCCGAAATTGTTCAAAAGTGGTTTGAAGATTGGCTTTCAACTACAGATACCACTAAAACAATATCTACTCTTGATTAACTAACTAAAAGGCTGTCATTTCTACGAATTTTAATTCATAAAAATGACAGCCTTTATCATCCTATTATCTTACACCTCAAAAATCATATCGCCATAGGACGGGAACGGCCAGTAGCTCTTGTCTACAAGAAGTTCCAGTTTATCTGCCGGCTCGCGGAGGTGATCCATGGCCGGAACGATAGCGTCGTAATAGTAATGGGCGCACTGTTCCATATTTTTGAAATTTGCGCTCATTTCCAGATTCTTTTCCAGTTCATTCATGGCTGCTTTCATCTCGCCAAGAAGCTTGGAGATTTCCATCAGCATATCCATCTGCACGCTGACATCTGCATACTGGCAGGCTTTCTGGATGGTATTGATGGACTGGGCTAAGAATGTTGTATAGCGGATCACAGCCGGAATGATCTGTTTTCCTGCCATGTCGAGCATGGTCTTCGCCTCTACGTTGATAGTCTTTGTATATGCTTCATACTCGATCACCACACGTGCACGAAGCTCCGCTTCTGTATATACACCAAAGCTTGTGAATAACTTAATCGCCTTATCCGTTGCCAGCGCCGGGATCGCATCCACCATACATTTGAGATTTGGAAGACCTCTTCGCTCTGCTTCTTCCACCCATTCCTGTGTATAGCCATTTCCGTTGAAAAGAATTCTTCTGTGTTTCGCGAAAAGCTCTTTGATCATATCATGAACAGCCATATCAAAGTCATCGGTTTTCTCAAGTTTATCTGCCGCTTCTTTGAATGCCTCTGCCACGATGGTGTTGAGCACAACGTTGGCTGCGGATACGGAATCGGAGGAGCCAACCATACGGAATTCAAATTTATTTGTTGTGAATGCAAACGGAGATGTACGGTTTCTGTCTGTGGTATCCTGATCGAAATCAGCGAGTGTTGTTACACCTGTTTTTACGGTTCCGCCGCCCTTGGATGCGCGTGCGACACCGGTGCAGCAAAGCTGGTTGATCACATCTTCTAACTGGTCGCCAAGGAACATGGAAATGATCGCAGGCGGAGCCTCATGAGCACCGAGACGGTGGTCATTGCCCGGAACTGCTGCAGACTGGCGAAGCAGATCCGCGTGGGTATCCACTGCCTTCATAATGCAAGCCAGCACAAGAAGGAACTGGATATTTTCGTGCGGAGTCACACCCGGTTCCAGCATGTTGATACCTGTATCGGAGGATAATGACCAGTTGTTGTGCTTACCGGAACCATTGATGCCTTTAAATGGTTTTTCATGGAGCAGGCATGTGAGGCCATGACGGTTGGAAACCTTTTTCATGGTCTCCATCACCAACTGGTTGTGGTCTGCTGCCAGGTTGGCGATCGCATAGATCGGAGCCAGCTCGTGCTGAGCCGGAGCCGCTTCATTGTGCTGCGTTTTGGCAGTTACGCCAAGTCTCCACAATTCTTCATTGATTTCTTTCATGTATGCACCGATACGCTCGTCGATAACACCATAATAATGATCGTCAGTCTCCTGGCCCTTTGGAGGCATAGCGCCAAAAAGGGTGCGTCCGGTATAAACCAGATCCTGTCTCTTTAAATATTTATCTCTGTCCACCAGGAAATACTCCTGCTCCGGACCTACGGACGGAATTACGCGTTTAACGTCTTCGTGACCAAAAAGATGGAAAATTCTGGTTGCCTGTTTGTCAATGGCTTCCATAGAACGAAGGAGCGGAGTCTTTTTGTCCAGCGCCTCGCCTCCATAGGAACAGAATGCGGTCGGGATGCAAAGTGTCACGCCGGTCGCATCTTTCTTTAAAAATGCCGGAGATGTGCAGTCCCAGGTTGTATATCCGCGCGCCTCGAATGTAGCACGGAGACCGCCGGTCGGGAAGGATGAACCATCTGCCTCACCCTTGATCAGTTCTTTTCCGGAAAGCTCCATAAGGATCTTTCCATTAGAATCCGGATTGCTGATAAAGGAATTGTGTTTCTCGGCTGTCACACCTGTCATCGGCTGGAACCAATGGGTGTAATGAGTCGCACCGTTGTCTACAGCCCATTCTTTCATTGCCTGAGCAACAACGTCTGCGATAGACGGATCTAATTCGCTTCCGTCTTCAATTGTCTGTTTTAATTTCTTGTATACGCTCTTCGGGAGACGCTCTTTCATGACACTATCATTGAAAACATTTTCACCGAAAATACCTGCTACATTGATGAATTCACTCATTCTCATGACCTCCTATTTAAAGAGATAAGTGTTTACTGTTTCTTTCATTTCCTCTGGTTTGCTTTCTCTTCTTATCACTTTATCACGCAAAACTCTTCCAGATTGTAGCACAGTTTTGAACGATTCGCAAGTGGTTTCTGCATAGTCATATATTTTGTATCGTGGTATAATGATAAGGAAGCTTTGCTCATCGGAGGTTATTATGTTTTATCCCAATACCATGATTGGTACCTTTCTCTCACGTCCGAATCGATTTCTGGCTCATGTGATGCTGGACGGACGAGAAGTTGTGTGCCATGTGAAGAATACAGGTCGCTTAAGAGAATTGCTCCTTCCGGGCACTTCCGTCATCGTGCAGTATCATCCGGATGCTGCTGCAACCGGGCGCAAAACAGAATATTCTTTAATTAAGGTCGCCAAGGGTGACGTCTGGGTGAATATCGATTCTCAGGCTCCGAACCAGGCAGCATTTGAATGGTTATGTGAACTCCAAATGAATTCCGATCATCCGGTATTTTGTCCGCAGAATATTCGACGCGAGGTACGCTATGGAGACTCTCGCTTTGATCTGTCGTTTATCGATGCTTTGACCGGAAAGCCGTGGCTTATGGAGGTCAAAGGGGTTACCCTGGATGTAAATGGAACTGCCATGTTTCCGGATGCTCCGACGGAACGCGGTGTGAAACATTTGGACGAGCTTGTGCACGCCGTCCATGATGGTTTTGGAGCTGCTGTATTATTTGTGATCCAGATGAAAGGAATTTCCGCATTTTCCCCCAATACAGAAAGGCACCCTGCATTTGCAGAAGCTCTGAAACGTGCATACGAACATGGCGTGCATATTCTGGCATATGACTGCATTGTGACAGAGGATGCTCTTCAGATTGATCAACTAATTCCGGTTATTCTTTAAATTCAAACGCTCGCGCACTAGGATGCGGGCGTTTTTTATTGTCCAGGCACATTTTATGTTCTTTCTTCATATTTCATAAATAAGCATATTGCGAGTGAGTGATTGCATGGTTCTTCCATTAAGTCATATAAAGACCGGTACATCGTGTAAAGTCGAGTTTCTGGGAACGGATGATCTCATGACAGGAAGATTGCTGGATCTGGGATTTACACCGGGTGCTGTGATTTCCTGCGTTATGAGACGTCCCAAGGGAAATATCGCGGCTTATCTGGTGCGAAATGCTGTGATCGCGCTTCGCGAAAGAGACAGTCGGATGATTTTTGTGAAAGAGGTGGAACAATGACGCGGCGGATTGCACTGGTTGGAAATCCGAATGTGGGAAAGAGTACGATATTTAATGCATTGACAGGAATGCGGCAGCACACGGGAAACTGGGCAGGTGTGACGGTTTCCTGCACATATGGGGAGTTTGAATATCATGGAACTTCTTTTTCTGTGGCAGATTTGCCGGGAATCTACTCCCTTGACACTCGTTCAGAAGAAGAGGCTGTAACAAGAAGCTTTGTAGAGACCGGAGAATATGATTTTTTGCTGCTAATCTGCGATGCGACTTGTCTGGAGCGAGGACTGTATCTTTTGAGGCAGGTTTTGGAACTTTATTCTGCTTCTTCTGGGAAAACCTTGCAATTTTCGCCGGTCCTTTGTGTAAATCTTTGCGACGAAGCTGCCCGAAAAGGCATTGTGATTGACTTTCCATTGTTGGAGTCTGAACTGGGCATTCCGGTCATCCCCTGTCGTGCCAGAGACGCCGGTGGTCTGGATCGTTTGAAGTCATTTTTATCCACATATGAGCCACATGATTTCAGTGATCATCCACATATTCTTTCACAATTATTTCAACCGGAAAAACTGGCTGCGCAGACGGTAGAATACACCAGTACCGATTATCGTTCTCGCGAGGAACGTATAGACCGGTTTCTTACCGGGCGCGTGACAGGGACTCTTTTTATGATTTTGTTGTTACTGGGGGTGTTCTGGCTGACGATTGCCGGCGCCAATGTTCCGTCTTCCATGCTCTGGGATCTATTTTTTAGTTTTGAAACCAAGATGACTGATTTTGCCATTCGACTAGGTGCTCCGGACTGGTTCATTGGTGCGTTTATTTGCGGAGTCTATCGGGTGGTTGCATGGATCATTTCGGTCATGTTACCTCCGATGGCGATCTTTTTTCCTCTTTTTACCTTGCTGGAGGACCTGGGATATCTACCGCGAATTGCCTACAACATGGACGGAGCTTTTTGTCGCTGTGGAGCCTGTGGCAAGCAGTGCCTGACCATGGCTATGGGATTGGGCTGTAACGCAGTTGGCGTAACCGGATGCAGGATCATTGATTCGCCACGAGAGCGATTGATCGCGATCTTGACCAATAGCCTGGTACCATGTAATGGACGGTTTCCGCTCTTGATCACGATGATTTCCTTGGGCGTGATGGGCGTTTCGATTGAAGATTCTGCCTCCCCATGGATCTCTAATCTCTTTTCTGCCCTACTTCTTACAGGTTTTGTTCTCCTTGGTGTCGCTGTTACGATGGCTGCATCTTGGCTCTTATCACACACCTTGCTAAAGGGCCTCCCCTCTTCCTTTACACTCGAACTTCCTCCATACCGTCGCCCTCAAGTAACAAAAGTCCTTATCCGTTCTGTATTTGACCGTACGATTTTTGTCCTTGGCCGGGCAGTTGCTGTGGCTGCACCTGCAGGCCTCTTGATCTGGGTCATGGGAAATGTGAGGATAGGTGGGGGGCTTTCGCTTTTGAGTTATTGCAGTACCTTTCTAGAACCTATTGGTTGTTTGATGGGGCTGGATGGCGTGATCTTGATGGCATTTCTTTTGGGCTTCCCTGCCAATGAGATTGTCCTTCCTATTATATTGATGGCCTACATGCAGACCGGTTATCTGGTCGAGATGGAGGATGTATCCGGACTTTTCTCTTTGCTGACTGCCCATGGCTGGACATTGAAAACATTTGTCTGTATGGCAGTGTTTTCATTATTTCACTGGCCGTGCTCGACCACCTGCCTGACGATCCGTAAAGAGACTGGGTCCTGGAAATGGACAGCAGTCGCATTTTTAATCCCGACATTAGTGGGAGCCATGCTTTGTATGCTGATAGCGAGGTTGTTTTAGCAAAAAAACCGAGGTCCTATCGAGGACCTCGGTCAAATACTGCGATTATTTCATTAAGCAACTGCTTTTTTCTTTTTCTCAGCCATCTGCCAAGCACAGGATGCGCCTACAAGTACAACACCGATGATATCTGTCATTGTACCCGGGATCATCATGCAAAGACCGCCAACTACTGCCATTAATCTCTGGATCACGTTCATGTTGTTGAACATGTAACCCTCAAGACCACCTGCGATACCGAACAGACCTACTAAGGATGTAATTACGATAAGAACTACGTCAATTACACTAGCATCGATGAAGAGCATAGCCGGGTTCAGAGCGAAGATGTACGGTACTACGAACGCAGCGATCGCAAGACGGGACGCGTTGAACGCTGTCTTCATCGGGTTAGACTTCGCAATAGCGGAACCTGCATATGCAGCAAGCGCTACCGGCGGAGTGATATCAGCTACGATACCGAAGTAGAATACGAACATGTTCGCTGCGATCGGGTTGATGCCCATACCGTTAACGAGGATCGGAGCACATGTTGTAGCCATGATGATGTAGTTGGCAGTTGTCGGAACACCCATACCAAGTACGATACATGTAAGCATTGTAAGGAACAGAGCAACGATAACTTTGTCACCAGCAACACCAACGATCGCGGAGATAAGGATCTGACCAAGACCTGTCATTGTTACAACACCGGCGATGATACCTGCGATACCACAGGATACAGCTACGGAAAGTGTATTCTTACCACCTGTCTCAAGAGCAGATACGAAACGCTCCGGGTTCATTCTTGTTTTCTTGTTCGGCATACTTACAAGAATAGCAAGAGCTGTTGCAGCTACAGCCGCACGGGACATAGTGAAGCCCATCATAACCATTGCTACAAGAGCAACGAGCGGGATCAACAGGTAACCCTGTCTGATAAATAATGGCATGAACTTCGGAAGATCCTCTTTGGAGATACCCTTAAGGCCAAGTCTCTTCGCCTCAAGATGTACTGTAATGAAGATACCTACGAAATAAAGGAGAGCCGGGAAGATTGCACGGAATGCGATCTCACTGTACTGAACACCTACCATCTCCGCCATAAGGAATGCAGCAGCACCCATGATCGGCGGCATGATCTGTCCACCAGTGGAAGCAGCAGCCTCAACGGCACCTGCGAACTCACCTTTGTAACCTGTTTTCTTCATCAGCGGGATTGTAACGGAACCTGTAGTAACTGTGTTACCTACGGAAGAACCGGATACCATACCACAAAGTGCAGAGGAGATAACGGCAACTTTCGCCGGACCACCGTCAGAAGCACCTGCTACGGAGTTGGATAACTGGATGAAGAACTCGGAAATACCGGTTGCCTCAAGGAAGGAACCGAATAAAATAAACAGTGCGATATATGTAGAACATACACCGATCGGAGTACCGATCACACCACCTGTTGTATAGAACAGGTTGTAGATTACAGATTTAAGGATCTGCTGGAACTCACGTCCCTGGTCAAATCCAGCCCAGAATGCGTAACCGATAAAGAATGTCGCAACCACGAGGATCGGAACACCTACGGAACGACGACAAGCTTCCATAAGTACGAGAATACCAATGATACCAACGTAAACTTCGATCTGGCTGATACGAGTTGCATGGCTGATAATCTCTTTGAAGTTGATTACGAAGTAGAAGAATGCACCACTACCAAGAACCATCAGGATAATATCATAAATCGGAACATGGTTTACTTTTGAAGTACCTTTTTTCGCCGGATATACCAGGAATACAAGGATAATAACAATACCTACGAACAGAGAACGTCTTACACGCTCATCCCAGTTTGCAAACAGGTTCATATACAGCATGAGTACTGCGAACGCTGCTAACAGGTAACCGATGATCATCTTCGGTTTGCCTTCCCAGATACGAGTGTTGGACTCTCTGTCATATTTTTTCATAATGGCATCGACATCTTCTGCAGAACCCACAGAAGCATCTTCAGCCGGAGCTGTGTTGACTTTCAGGTTTTCTTTAGCCATCTCAAGTCCCTCCTTTTATTATTTTGTTTCTACAGAAAAGGCAACTTTACTGTTTCGTCCGCAAAGTTCCCTTAAACTGATTTCTTTCTCATGTAACGTAAGCGTATGGTCTGAGACCGTACCTACGATGTACGAAAGCCATGGCATTTCCAGATCAAATCCGGAAACAACCATCTCACCCTTTTCATTGATCTCCAGTATCTGCCCCTCTTCGATCTCGGTCTGGACGCCGGCACCGAAGTTGTTGTAAATCGTGCGGACCACATAGATCTTACTGTCTCTGATCTCATATACGTCGGTCAGAGGATACTGATTCACGGAGTGGATAAAAGTTACTGAAAACTCATCCCCTTCTGAAACACGGAAGCGGGCAAATTCTTCATTCGTGTCTCCGTTCCTTAAGACAAGATAGTCTCCGCTTCGATATGTAAAGGTCAGAATGGCTGCAATAACGACAACCATTATTGCAGCCATTGCTGTAAGTTTCAATTTCTTATGTTTCAAAGGAATTATTTAAGAGCGCCTACTTCTTTGAAGTATTTCTCTGCACCCGGATGGAACGGAACGGAGATACCGCTTGTTGCGTACTCTGTGCTGAGTTCTTCACCCTTAGCATGTGCGCCAGCGATCTCTTCTTTGTTTTCGAAGATAGCTTTTGTTAAGTTGTAAACTACGTCTTCGCTGAGCTTCGGAGAAGCGATCAGAGTAGCTTTGATAGCAACAGTCTGAACGTCCTCATCAACGCCCTTGTAGGAGCCGCCCGGGATCGGGTATGTTGTATAGAACGGGTAAGCCTCTGCAAGTTTTGCAGCGTGCTCATCGTCGATTGCAAGAAGGTTGATATCGTTTGTTGTAGCAAGCTCTACGATAGCTGTTGTCGGAGCACCTGCTGTACAGAAGAATGCATCGATCTTACCATCTTTTAAAGCGTCGGAAGAATCACCGAAACCAAGGTTGTTAACGCTGATATCTTCGAAGGAGATGTCGTATGCTTCAAGGATCTGACGAGCGTTGAACTCTACGCCGGAACCTGCGTCACCAACGGAAACTCTCTTACCCTTTAAGTCTTCGATGGATGTGATGTCTTTTGTGGATACAACCTGACAAACCTCAGCGTAAAGAGCTGCTACTGTAGCAAACTGGTTAGCTGCGCCCTCTTCTGCGAAAAGGTCTGTTCCCTTGTAACCATAGTCCATAACGTCGTTCTGTACGATAGCGAGGTCAGCCTCACCGTCGTTTACGAGGTAGATGTTAGCTTTGGAAGCACCTGTGGACTGTACGTTGATATTGATGCCAGCATCTTTACCATTGATAACGTTAGCGATAACGCCACCGAATGCATAGTATGTACCTGTTGTACCACCTGTACCTACATTGATCTGAACTGATGAAAGACCGCC
>JAZTZT010000210.1:0-11517 GCA_045637605.1 Pilosibacter sp. | reverse complement strand
TATTTTAATTTCAGCTCGTTCGGTGTACCGATGAGGCCGTCTGTGAATGCCGGGGAAACAACCGGATCTGCTAACTCCCAGATCTTACCCTGCGGATCTTTGAATGCGCCATCACCATATACCATAACTTCTACAAGCTTGCCTGTCTTCTCTAAGAGCTTGTTCTGGATCTCAACAACGAGATCTTTACACTCCTTCGGGAAGAGCTTGATCTTATCTTCTGTGGACTTGTTGGAGCCGAGTAAACCGTACTTCTCATTGTAACCGCTACCGTTTACAGAGGATGTCAGGATATCGTCAAGACCACAAACCACTTTTGCACCTGCTGCCTTTAAGATACGTTTTGTACGTACTCTTGTATGGATATCGCAGTTGATGATGCAGTCTGTGTAGTTTAAGATTGTCTTAGCCTGGTTAGCAAAGATAACCTCGACGTCTGCGCCTGCCTCTTTTACAATGCTCATGTAGTAATCTACGTAGTCAACGCCTGTGAACTCGTGTACGTTCTCGCCGAATAACTCACGATATTTCTCTAATGTAAGAACATCGGAGTACGGGTTAATGCCTGCCTCGTCGAGCTGATCGTAAGTTAATAATGCGTTACCAACTTCATCGCTCGGGTAGCTTAACATTAAAACAACTTTCTTGCAGCCCATTGCGATACCTTTTAAGTTGATCGCAAAACGGTTACGGGAAAGGATCGGGAAGATAACGCCAACGGTCTCTCCGCCTAATTTTGCCTTTACGTCAGCAGCGATGTCTTCTACAGATGCGTAGTTACCCTGCGCACGTGCAACGATAGACTCTGTAATACCGATAACGTCTCTGTCTCTTAATTCAAATCCTTCACTCTGAGCAGCTGCTAATACGCTGTCAACTGTAATATCTACAAGATTGTCACCTTCGCGAATGATCGGACAACGAACGCCTCTAGAAATTGTTCCAACTAATCTTTCCATTATTTTACCCCCATCTAGTGGTATCAAAAATTTTCGATTTTATTGTACCACATTTTTCGCAAATTACAAAGCAAAACAACAGGATTCTATTAGAATTTTCGTTAATTTTTCTTATATAAGTACTTCTACTTATTAGTTTTAGTGTTTTTTTTCATAAGTATTGCTAAAAAAGTACTTATTTGGAGAATCCTGCCAGTCCAAATGCAGCCGGACCTCCGTGGGTTGTGATCACACCTGCTGCCTGAACCCATGTAAGAGATTCAAATCCACATTCTTTTACAGCTGCTTCGATGCTCTCACGAACTTCATCGGAGAAGCCAACTGTGTATACCAGCCAGATGTGATCTCTCTTTAAATTGTACTGCTCTGCGTAGTCTTTTACCAACTGAGCGGCTACTTTCGTCATCTTACCGCGATATTTCTTTGTCGCATTCAGCTTTCCGTCGATGATCTCAATCGTCGGATGGATGTTCAGAATACGGCTTCCCAGATACGCCACGTTGCTTACACGGCCGCCTGCACGAAGGAATTCCAGGTTGTCCGGCATAAAACACATCTTCGCACGGTCGACCAGTTCTTTGGCTTTCGCAACAGCTTCCTCAATGGTCATGTCTGGATTCGCTTCTAAGATCTTTGCCATCTCAATAACAATACTACTGATACCAACAGACACCTGTTTTGTATCAACAAAGTGAATATAGTCACGACCCTCACCTGCGATCACACCACTCTGATAAGAACATGTAGTAACTGCAGAATATGCAAGATAGAGAATCTGAGCTTCCGGGAATCTTTCATGGATCTCATCATAGATTGGTGTAAAATCCTCCGGAACACTTCCACTTGTTGTCGGAAGCTTTCCTGTTTCTTTATAATACTGACGGATCTCATCCGGATCAAACGTCATATCATCTACTGTTTTATCGCCAAATGAAACATGCATCGGAACCACATAGATACCGTACTTGGCAGCAAGCTCAGGTGTCAGATCGGATCCGGTCTCTGTCATTAGAATAATCTTTTTCATGGGAACTCTCCTTTAATTTGATTTCCAAAACACATTCTCATTCTACATTGTTGCAACAATCATGTCAAGTAGTTATGATAACTACATGCAAATGCCATATTCCCTATTTAAAAAGGCAATCCGAATACGAATTGCCTTTTTATCAATATTACTCTGTCAAATCTTTCAACTTTGCAAGGCGTGTCAGCGCCTCATCCAATGTCTTCTCTTCTCTCGCAAAATGAAGACGGATCAGATTGTTCACTTCCTCGCGGAAGAAGCTGGAGCCCGGAACAGCTGCAACACCAATGTTTTTGATCATCCACTCACAGAATTCCAGATCGGTATAGCCCGCAAACTGCGGAAGATCTAAAAACTCCTGAATATCAAGCATTACGAAATAAGTTCCCTGTGGGATATTATGCTTCAGACCGATGCGGTCTAAACCTGCCAGGAAATAATCTCTTTTTACTGTATATTTCTCGAGAAGCTCTACATAATAACTCTCCGGGAAATTTAAACCTACTGCCGCGGCTTCCTGAAGCGGAGCAGCTGCTCCCACAGTTAAGAAATCATGTACTTTCTTTGCTGCTTCAATAACTTCAGCCGGACCGATGACGTAACCAAGTCTCCATCCCGTGATCGAATACGTCTTGGAAAGTGAGTTGCAAGTGATCGTATGCTCGTACATTCCCGGTAAGGAAGCCATGCAAGTGTGTTTATTCGGTGCATATACCATGTGCTCGTACACTTCGTCTGTCACACAGAACGCATCGTACTGTACTGCGAGTTTACCGATGGCAAGCAGTTCTTCTTCGGTAAATACTTTACCGCACGGATTGGACGGGTTACAAATGATGATCGCCTTTGCGCCCTGCTTAAAACCGTCTTCAATGAGGTTGATATCGAACTCATATGTTGGCGGAACCAACGGAATGTAAATCGGCTCTGCACCGGAAAGAATCGCATCTGCACCATAGTTCTCATAGAATGGAGAAAATACCATGACTTTGTCGCCCGGGTTACAGATGGTCATCATAGTTGCCATCATGGCCTCTGTACCGCCGCATGTTACAACGATCTCGGTATCCGGATTGATCTCACGTCCGATCGCCTTCCCCTGCTTTTTCGCAAGGGCGTCGCGGAAATTCTTTGCACCGAATGTGATGGAATACTGGTGCGGTCCCTCATGTGCTGCTTTTGCAAGGGCATCCATGATCTCCTGCGGCGGATCAAAATCCGGGAAGCCCTGGGATAAGTTGATGGCACCATGCTCATCGCTGATCCTGGTCATTCTTCTGATAACGGAGTCGGTAAATTCCTGTACACGTTTACTTAATTCTGGCATTACTTTATAAACCTCTTCATTTCAAACTTCTCTATTCGTGATGGCCATCCAGATGGCAAATGTATTTCTTCTCTAATCCGAGTTCTTCCGGCATAAAGCGAGGGCATACGTTCTCGGAAGATGTGATCACGGATGCTGCAAGAGTAGAACCGATCTCGATCGCGCCCGGCATATCTTTTCCGTAAGTAAGACCAATGGAAACACCTGCACAGAATGCATCACCTGCACCTGTTGTATCTTTTACATGTACCTTTTTTGCAGGACAGATACCACAATTGCCATTCATATCTGCGTAAACAGCACCGTCTGCGCCCATAGTCACTACCATTGCTTTGATTCTTGCCTGTTTTACTTTTTCAGCAAGAATATCTTTCATCTCTTCCGTAGTTTTTCCTTCATAATCATCAGCAAAAAGAATTCCTGCCTCACCAATATTACAGATAAAGCAATCTAACTTTTTGATGAAATCACGTCTGTGTACCGCAATACTCATATTGGATACCAGTGCAAAGATCTTTTTATTATGTTTTTTTGCAAGATCAAAGGATTTCTTGATCACTTCTGTATCGATATCGATCTCAACCACAATCGCATCTGCCTGTGAGAAGATCTCGTCGCCTTTTTCTTCTAATAACGGTACCACATGCATCATGTTCGGACGCTTAGAAATAGAGCCTGCCACATCTCCATTATTATCAAAAACAGCCAGCCATGTTCCCATGCCATCCGGTTTTGTCAGCATATAATCGGTATTTACTTTATGGTTCTTTAATTTACGAATAACATCTTCACCGAGCGGAGTATCATCGACAATGCTCACAAATGTCGGACGAAGCTCTGCATTTGCAATATCTTCTGCCACGTTTCGCGCAACACCGCCATGAATATACTCAATATGGCCTACGTTTCTGCCTGTCGGCAAATATAAATCGTGCGGAAATCCTTTAATATCTACAAAAGTCGCTCCAATTACTACAATACCGTTTCCCATTTTATTTTCCCCTTTGTGTTTTTTCTCTTACCTTATTCTAAAATAAAACTGTCGAAAATAAATAACTCAAACTGGTTTTTCGCTTTTTCATATTCTTCCTGACTCTTGATCGTATATGCAACCGGGAGTGCGCCCATCATACTGCAGACCTTTCTGGAGAACATATCTGCATCTCTATGATTGTAAGCGATAAAATCCGGTCTTGTCAGCACATTTGTCAACAGATTGCTCAACAGCCAGTAGATCATTTTTCCTTTATATTTTTCCTCTTTGCTAAAGTTCTGAGACAACTGACCGCGGATCACTTCCGGTCTGTGGTCTCGATACCATTTTACTGCAAATGGATGGAAACTTTCAATGCAATATGTGCCATTATAATTCTGAAGCATCGGATCTGCGATCTCACAAACTTCTGTACTTGGCACATCCAGTTTATACTCCACGATCAGCGGAACCTTTCCGCCTACCAGAGCCAGAACGTCCTCAAACTTCGGAATCTTCTCCTCTGATTTCGCAAGTGTGAACGCCTGCAGTTCATCAAATGTGAACTCCCAAACCTTGCCTTCCACACCACACATACGGTTCAAAGTCTCATCATGGAATACTACCGGGATCTTATCCTTAGTCAACTGGATATCCATTTCGATTCCATATCCGGCATCTACTGCTTTCCGGAATGCTTTCATGGAGTTTTCCGGCGCATCACTTTCGTTATCGTGAAGACCTCTGTGTGCATAATGAACGCCCTTTAAAACAGAAACGTCCGGTTTATTTGTCATACGTGGTGCAACCAGAAACGCATACGCTCCTGCCACCATCGGGATTGCCAATAAATATTTCTTTTTCACGTTTAGTCCTCCACATCAAAGTTTTCCAGCATACTCTTCTTTGCCATCGGTCTGGAATCTCCATGTTTTACCATGGACATAGTCACGAATGCTATCGCACTGAATACGACTGCATACGGGAACAGAGTTCTGTAAGAAATATGCTCCAGTAAATAACCGGAAAGGATCGGAGTGATAACCTGGGCAGACATCGAGAATGTATAATACAGACCTGTATATTTTCCCACGTCGCCTGCGTTGCTCATTTCCACAACCATCGGAAGAGAGTTTACGTTGATCGCTGCCCATGCAAAACCGATGATTCCAAAGAACACGTTCATCGCCACGTGATAGCTGCTAAACATACCTGCACATGCGTAACAGAGGATCAGTAAAATAATACCGATCTGGATTGTCTTTTTTCTTCCGATTTTTCCGGAAAGAGCTCCGATCGGAATATAGCTGATGATCGCTGCCACTGTTGCTACCATGAGACAGTCTGCGTAACCACCATTTTCCAGTCCCCATACGTGAGTCGCATATCTGGAAAACGCAGTGGTAACAGCATTATATGCAGTAAACCATAAGGCAATCGAGATCAAAATAAATGTCAGGCTTCGTTTTACGTCCTTCGGAAGTGCAGTACCTGCAGCTGTTTCGGATTTCGCTCCACCTGTTTTTTCATTCTCTGTCGCTTCGTAAGCCGCATGCTCTTTTGCGATTTCGACTCTCAGCTTCTTTTCTTTGATCGTCAGGAATAATACTCCGACACCAAGGACCATCAGGGCACCGACAGAAATAAACAGCGGATAGTAATTCGGAGTTGTTCCCGGACCTACCATAACCTTGATCATGATCAGTGTGTAGACTCCACCCACGGCTCCCATCAGGTTGATCACTGCATTACCGGCGCTTCGGAGTGGCTTCGGTGTCAGATCCGGCATCAAAGCAACTGCCGGAGAACGATATAAGCCCATGGACACTAATAATGCAAACAAACTGATTACGAATAACGGAAGATTTCTGGATTGATCCGCAAACGGTACCATCATTAAAAAGGTCACTGCCAGAGCAGTTCCTCCTAAGATAAACGGCATACGTTTACCGATCGGAGTGTCCACTTTGTCAGAAAAACTTCCAAAGATGGGGAGCAAGAATAATGCCAGTACATTGTCTGCTGCCATGATCGCTCCGGTAACTGTCTCGCCAAGTCCGAAAGAATTCTTTAAGATCAACGGTACTACGTTATCGTACATCTGCCAAAATGCAGAAATCGATAAAAATGCCAAACCAATCAATATGGTTCTTCTGTAATTTAACTTCATAACACTTTCTCCCCAAATATAATTTCTATTTCTCCCACGGACGTTTGATCACCTGCTTCTTACCAAATGGAAGCGCCACGATCACACCCGCAGCCATCAATGCTAACCATACGAGAACCAGATTCTTCCATCCGATCCCGGTCACTGCATTGGCAAATAATGTCGATGATACTGCTGCTGCCATGTAACTCATGAAATCCAGATAACCGGTCGCTCCGGAAACCATTCCCGTGTCTCGAAGACTTGGGCAGTAAATGCTCCAGAGCATGGAAGCTGCACAGTTATTAAATAATATTGCTAAAATCAGCAGGCAGATATTAAGCATCGGCTGCTCTATCAGATAAACACCCACAAATGAGAGCGCAGATCCTGCAAAAAACAAGAACAGCACAAGATCCATATTTCGATTCAGGCGCTCATAGATCAAAACAGCAAGGAACGCACTCGATGAGATCACGAACGTTGCAACGGTAAATATCAGACCGGAATCTTGAGGAGAGAATCCAAGGTACTGTGCCAGATACGTCGGCATCCAGAACACAACAGCTGTTCTCACAATTCCAGTCAAAACAGATACAAAAGAAAACTTGATGATCCGGTATTCTACCAGAACCTTTATCCCCTGCCCCTGAGCCTTCGGAGGCTGATACTGGTTATACTTTACAATTCCCGTTTTTTCAAAATATAAAAAGCTGAAGAAACACAGCAGTCCCATGATGATCATGGACACACTTCCCATGTAAAATACCACTTGCCACAGGAAGAATGCAGCCACCAGTCCGGCTGCCGGAGAACCCAAATACGAAGCAAAGGTGTAACCGAGGCAGCATCTGGCTGCATAGTGCGGTTCTGTGTTTTCAGCCACCACTTTTGTCATAGGCGCATAGATCATCGAAAGGAAAAATCCGATCATTCCGTAAGTCAGATGCGCTGCCAACGGCAGATCCAGCATATATGGAAACAGTGCGTTGCAAATACCTGACAACAGCAATCCAAAGCTGATCATATAGCGAGCCTTGATCTTATCTCCGACCAGTCCATTGATCAACTGACCGACTGCATAGAAAATGAAAAACATCGATGAAATCGAACCAATATATTCTTCTGAATAAACGCCTCCCTCAATGATCTGCGGTGTTACTACGCTTAAAATATTTCTGGCAAAATAAACTCCCAGATATGAAATCGAACATAACGTTCCGATGAATACTGCATTTCGAACACTGCTGTTTTTCAGCATATTCATAGTTCAAACCTTCCTTTTGTTTTTTTACCCTATTCCTATTAATGATACCTCGTTTCGACATTTGAGTCAACGAAAAAGGACCACCTCTTTCGAGATGGTCCTGTCTATTGTCTGGTTTACATGCAGTTACGCTGCTCAACCGATAATGGTTTCATAGTGCTCAGTTTGCTTCTCCAGAAGTTCATTCTTGCGCGGAACTGATCATCTGCAATCTCAAGGAGAGTCTGCTCTGCCCAATCCCATGCTCTCTGAGCCTGCTGACATGTGTAGTCTGTCAGTAACTGTCTTGCATACGCTTCATTAGTCTCTTTCAGCGCAAGGTATGCCTTGTCGATCTGCGGTTTTACTGCTGCCCACTCAGCCTCAAGTTCTTTAATGGAATTATGTACCTTTTCCTGACAGAACTGATAATCAAACTCCATCACATCCTGCAGTCTGCGGAATGCCCAGTATGCATACTCAGAGTTGTACTTGAATTCAGACGGATCGCAGTAGAAGTGTGTCATCTGGGATGCCTGGTAATTGATCCACTCGTAACCCTTCGGAAGTTTTGTGATTCCGAAATACCACGGTGTAAACGGTGCTGCACACGGTCTCGGGAAGGAACGCCAGCAGCAGGAAAGGTTTACATCCTCATGGAACTCGATGATCTCGGATACAGAAGTTGTATCACGACAAATACCGAAACGATGCGGGCTCATAGTCGGATCTTCTTTTAAATCCTCACCGTGCTCCATATAATGGGAACGAACTACTTCTTTCAGATCTTCAATACCGTATTTTTTCGGCGCCTTTACGGAGAATGTTCTGTACGGCATCGGCTCACCAACCAGCTTTGTCCAAGCCAGGTCGGAACGGTCTGCATTGGACTTGCCCAGTGTCAGATCATGCTGATATGCAAGGGCAAAGTCAAAATCAGAGTAATCACCTTCAACCGCCGGAGTGTACCAGCCGTGGCGCATCGGATATGCTACCAGGTCCTCAGACCAGTAGAAGTTTTTATGCTCTGTGTCAGTAAAATCAACTTTATGGACAGTATACCAGTTCGGAACGTAGTAAATCTCGTCATCGCCGACTCTCTGTGCCACATAGTTGTGACCGGTTGTTGCCTGGAATACCCATGCTTCATCTTTGTCACAGATGTGGTATGCACGGCTGCTGCGGTAACCAAACTCGCTGCAAAGAGCTGCTGCTACCTCTACACCTTCACGAGCTGTCTTCGCACGCTCTGCGATCAGACGGCGAAGAGCGTAACCGATACCATCTTTCATCTTCTCATCTTCGCTTACTTTAGAACCTACACAGCTGTCTGTCACGATGGCTACGCCCCACTCGTTGCAGTAGCTGTCTGCGAATGGCTCTCCGCCGATTCCCTTCAGTGTACGAAGCTCTGTCCACATATAAGCCCATGTCTCCGGAACCTGCGGGATTACCGCGCTTCCGTCACGGAATGTGATCACTTCGCCTTCTTCGTGTTTTACTCTCGGTACCAGGTGAACCTGTGTAATGCACTCCATATCATCTTCGTTGTGTGCAACCAGAACGTGACCTGTCTTAGATGCATTTTTACCTACAATGATTGTGCTGCAGTTATCGAACTGCATGATCTCCTGCTTCACTTCGCTCATTTGTACTGTTCCTCCTACTAAAAATATTTATTTTCAAGATACTCAAACATCTCTGTGATCCTGTATAATTCACACGGTTTGTTCTTTGCTTCCCATTTTGCACTGTATTTTTTGATCCATTCGCTGGTATCGATCATATGCTCAACTTCAAAGCCCTTCATCTTGGCAGCAAATTCCGCCATCATACATACACCTTCTAAACTCAGGAGCATTTCCTCACGTGCTTCTTCATATGCCCAGTGCGCTTCGGATAACAGATCCTTACATGTCACATACGCATTCTGAATATTCTTCAGATTCTCTTCCGTAAATTTGAAATGAATATAGGTCGGCGGAATTTCTTTTTCGTATCTGCCTTCCAGATAAGTTCTTGTAAACGGCAGCCATCTGATCTGAGCATGGGCAGCACTGACTTCTTTCAGGATCTGGATCGCATTTTCCGCACCATAGAGCAGATGGTTCACTGCACTGTAGAAACCATCATCCAAAGCAGTCTCCACAGCCCATGATTTCGCCGCACCAAGCACTAAACCATACATCGCCATCTCCAGGCTGGCCGGATTGCCCCAGTCGCCCCAGTTTGTATTGAGGATACCGACCGCTCCGTATTTATGGGCAAAATCTGCCAGTCTTGTAATGTTCTGCTCTTCTACAGCCACCTCTTCGCAGAATCTGCTCCAGGAAGTCGTTCCCGGACATACAATCTGTTTTCTGCCAAGCTCACTGAATTTGCGGATCTTCTCTTCCGGAGTATCCACTTCGTAGTCCCAGTTCAGGAATATGATATCTTCCGGAATCTCATCGATGCACTCCGGATACTCTAACAGAACATCGGCCCACATCATGACCTTCTTGCCTTTGGACTGTACGTGTTCAATGATCTTCTTTGTAAAATCCACATACAGTTTTCCCGCATCCAGTTCAGGATCCATCAACTGCAGATCAAAGGTTTCATCGCAGCAAATATTGAATGTCTCTGATGTAAACGCCGGGACATACTGATCGATCAGGCTCTTAACGAGAGCTTCACTTTCCGGAAGGCGCGGATCCAATGTATGATGCGCCATTCTCTCATGCCAGCGATTTTCGGAAATCTTGAAATCTTTTAATGCACGCAGGTGTTTGTACTGATCCAGTTCCAACAATTCACATAAATGACCGAAGGTTGACAGAGACGGGATAAAATCGATAAAACGATCCTTACAATACTTATCCAGTTCCTGCATCTCCGCTTTTGTATAATATCCGCATGTTTCAAACAGATCTTTGCACTCTTCAAACTCATACACATGCTCCACATACAGCTGGAGAGAGTTCAGTTTGTAGTAAGCCATCTGGTCAATGAGCTGTTTCATCGTCTCCACGGTCGGGATCTTACCGCGGGTGATATCGTGATAGAAACCACGATGTTCGAAGTCCGGTTTATCGTAAATCTCCAGATACGGAACCTCCGTTCCATTCGCAAAGATCTGCTTTAATGTCTGGATTGCCCAGAAAACTCCTGCTTCAGCATCTGCTTCAATATGAATTCCTTTTTCATCAACGTTCAGTTTATATGCCTCGGATGTTCCACCCGTCAACTGAATCTCCAGCGGAATTCCATTTTCATCGATTTCAAGCTCAGACAATGCCAGCTCCAGTCTGGAATCCAGACTGCCTTTTTCATAATTGACGGTCGTGGTAAGCCACTTTTCATCATAAATCTTCAAGTCTTTTACTGCCGGAATTAATTCTAACATGCCCTTCCCCTTCTCTACTAAAAACAATTCTCGCACATAGTTCCTATATAACCATCATATCATTCTACACAATAATTTTCAATCGCACCTTAGCAAAGTCAGTTATTCTGCTTGTAATGGATAAATTCTATGACTCAAAACTGCCGTTGTTTGATGATAAATTTTTAGAAATTCCATATTGATTCGTTTCATTGCATTTTCTGCATTTTCAGCTGAGGCTCCCGGAAGCATGATCAAAAACGTTCCTTTGTTTAAACGAGTGAATGAATCGCCCGCTCGCAATTTATGTAAAAGAACCTCCTCCACACGACGAATGTCTGTAGATAATGCCTGCTCTGAGTTTCCGGATTCTACCTTTAAAACTGCCACCGACGTGCAATGACCACTTCGTGGTATATTGCGCAGCTCTAACTGAACCATATTCTGGAAAACGGACAGACTACACTGA
>JAZTZT010000209.1:0-2336 GCA_045637605.1 Pilosibacter sp. | reverse complement strand
TGCCCATTTTCGTATCATCATACGATTTATAATCAATCTAGCAAAGGAGGAAGGGCAACATGGAGCAGAACACTCTGCTGAAAATGGTAGGAATCACCAAGACATTCCCAGGTGTAAAAGCGCTGGATGGTGTAAATCTGGAAGTAAAACGCGGTACAGTTCATGCGCTGATGGGAGAAAACGGTGCCGGTAAATCCACGTTGATGAAATGCCTCTTTGGTATGTACGCCAAGGATGGCGGACAGATTTATCTGGAAGGCAAGGAAATTAATTTCAAGAACAGTAAAGAAGCTCTTGATAATGGTGTTGCCATGGTACATCAGGAGTTAAACCAGGCGTTGAAACGTAACGTAATGGATAACATCTGGTTAGGCCGTTATCCGACAATTGCCGGTCTGGCTGTAAATGAAAAGAAAATGTATCAGGACACCATGGCTGTGTTCAAGGAACTGGACATTGAAGTGGATCCGTATAAGATCATGAGTACAATGCCGGTTTCGCAGAGACAGATGGTTGAGATCGCGAAAGCAGTTTCTTACAATTCCAAAGTAATTGTGTTCGATGAGCCGACATCTTCTCTGACAGAAGAGGAAGTAGAACATCTCTTCAAAATTATCAATATGCTCCGCGACAGAGGTGTAGGTATTATCTATATTTCTCATAAAATGGCGGAGATTAAGCGTATTTCCGATTACATCACAGTTATGCGTGATGGTAAATGGGTTGCTACCGAACGTGCGGAAGACCTGGAGATGCAGGATATTATCCGACTGATGGTTGGTCGTGAACTGACAAATCAGTTCCCGCCGAAGACCAATACTCCGGGTGAGGTATATCTGAAGGTAGAAGGTATTACCGGTATGTACAATCAGCTGAAGGATGTTTCCTTCGAAGCAAGACGAGGCGAGATCGTTGGTCTGGCAGGTCTGGATGCCTCCGGACGTACAGAGACTCTGGAGAGTATCTTTGGTATTCGTACACGTAAAGAAGGTAAGATCACTCTGGATGGAAAAGAGTGCCTGAACCGCAATGCGCGTGAATCCATTAAAAACGGTTTCGCTCTGTTAACAGAGGAACGTCGTGCGACAGGTATTTTCGGTGTTCTGGATATCAAGGCCAATACTGTTATTTCCAGTTTAAAACGTCATAAACGTTTTGGCGTTTACCTGAGCGAAAAGTCTCAGCGTGAGGATACTCAGTATTATATCGATGCAATGCGTACCAAAACTCCATCCCAGGAGACTAAGATCCGCACACTTTCCGGTGGTAACCAGCAGAAGGTAATCATCGGTCGTTGGCTTTTAACAGATCCGGAAGTTCTTCTGCTGGATGAGCCGACTCGTGGTATCGACGTTGGTGCGAAGTATGAAATTTACCAGTTGATCCTGGATCTTGCCAATAATGGCAAGACTGTTCTGATGGTTTCTTCAGAAATGCCGGAGCTTCTTGGTGTTTGTGACCGTATCGTTGTTATGTCCGGCGGACGTGTAGCCGGCGAAGTAGATGCGCGCAATACAACTCAGGAAGAAATTATGACTCTGGCTGCGAAATTTGCTTAGGAGGTAAAAAAACGTGGCAAATCCTGTAAAAAACATGCAGCGCACAGTCGCTGAATATAAACAGATGAGTGCAAAGGATCAGAAACGTTTCCTGACAGATATGGTCCTGAACAATGCCCTCTATATTTTGATGGCAATCTTCGTAATTTATACTGCAGTTAAGCAGGAGAATTTCCTGACACTGGGTTCTTTCGCAAACCTGATCACTCAGGTTGCGGCTTATCTGCCGCTGGCACTTGGTATCGCAGGCTGTATCGTATTAACCGGTACAGACCTTTCTGCAGGTCGTGCAGTTGGTCTTACAGCAGCAATCGCAGGTGTATTTTTACAGAAATCTGACTTTGCGAATAAGATGTTCCAGAATCTTCCGGAAGTATCTACCGGCTGGATTATTGCGACACTTTTCGTGGTTGTTGCGATCGGTGCGGTGATCGGTCTTGTCAATGGTTTCTTCGTAGCGAAGTTCAGCCTGCATCCGTTCATCGTAACTCTGTCCACTCAGTTAATCACATATGGTATTATCCTTTGGTTCTTCGCTCTAAACGGAAACAACGGTCAGCCGATCTCCGGTCTGAGCAAAGAATACAAAGAGTTCGTAGGCGGTGCGATGTTCCGTCTTGGCGGCGTAGCTGTTCCGAGATACGTGTTATATGCGATCATCCTGACAATCCTTATGTGGTTTATCTGGAATAAAACTACATTCGGTAAAAATATGTTCGCCGTTGGTTCCAACGCAGAAGCTGCGAAGGTTTCCGGTGTTAACGTATTTATGACAAC
>JAZTZT010000208.1:0-7377 GCA_045637605.1 Pilosibacter sp. | reverse complement strand
CCAGTTGATCTTTGCTGTCATATTGGCGGTTCTGACCTTTATGCAGGTGAGTGGTGTGAAAAAGATCCGGTTTTTGTTCATGGCTGCAGGAGCATTGATCCCACTTTATGTGATCCTGACGATTGCAAGAAGCCATGATGTTGCTTATCTGAATGGGATCTTTGAGATGAAAAACGGAAATACACCGATTTACATCACACAGCCATACATGTATATTGCGAACAACTATGACAATTTTAATTGCCTAGTGGAACAGCTTCCGGCTCACACGTACGGAATCAAAGGGCTGTTTCCTTTGTGGGCGTTGACGGGACTGAAATTTTTAAAACCGGAGCTGGTAGCATTTCCTCTTTATACAACAAAAGAAGAATTGACGACGGTGACATTGTTTTACGATGCATACTATGATTTCGGAATCGCAGGTGTGTTTGTATTTGCTGCGTTACTGGGGATATTTGCTGCCTGGCTTTCCAATCGTGTGGAACGTAAGGGGAATCCATTCTGGCAGGTTTTTTACGGACAGGCAGCGCTGTATTTTATGTTGTCATTTTTTACCACATGGTATTCCAACCCAACGACATGGTTTTATTTTGCAGCTACAGGAGCCGCGGCAGTATACGTGGAAATTATTAAGAGAGTGAGGGAGCAGAGATGGTATCAGAGAAAATGAAGCCTTTTATGGCAAATAATTCTGCAATTCGTGCAATGTTTGAAGAAGGCAAACGCCTGGCAGCTATTTATGGAAAAGAAAAAGTATATGATTTTAGCCTTGGAAACCCGAATGTTCCGGTCCCGAGGGTAAATGAAGCGCTTCTCGATGTCATTCATGGTGAAGCTTTCAACGAACTGCACGGTTATATGAGCAATGCAGGATATGAAGATGTTCGCCAGACCATCGCGGATTCTATAAACAAGCAGTTTGGTACGACATTTTCTTATAAAAATCTGATCATGACCGTTGGAGCGGCCAGTGGTTTGAATGTTATCTTAAAGAGCATTTTAAATCCGGGCGATGAAGTGATCGTATTTGCACCGTATTTCGTAGAGTATAATAGCTATATTCGAAACTATGACGGAAACGTTGTGGTAATTTCTCCGGATACAGAAACCTTTATGCCAAAGCTTGAAGAGTTTGAGGAGAAGATCACACCAAAGACCAAGGCGGTTATGATCAATAGTCCGAACAATCCGACAGGAGTGATTTATTCTGAAGAGACATTGATGGCACTTGCGGCGATCATGAAAAAGAAAGAAGAAGAGTATGGTACTTCTATCGTACTCCTTTCCGATGAACCGTATCGTGAACTTGCATATGGAGGAGCCGTTGTTCCGTATGTGACGAAATATTACCACAATACAGTAGTATGTTATTCTTACAGTAAATCCTTATCCGTACCGGGTGAACGAATCGGTTATCTGGTAATTCCGGACGAAGTAGAAGACAGCGAAATGTTGATCGGTGCAGCGACGATCGCGAATCGTATTTTGGGATGTGTGAATGCACCGTCTCTGATCCAAAGGGCGATCAAATACTGTATCGAACATGAGATCTCCGTAGACTTGGATGCGTATGAAAAGAATCGCAACCTGCTTTATGGAGCACTGACAGACTATGGATTTACATGTGCAAAACCGGATGGAGCATTTTATTTATTTGTGAAATCTCCGGTGGAAGATGAGAAAGCATTCTGTGAGGTTGCAAAGAAACACCATGTTCTCTTTGTCCCGGGAAGCTCCTTTGCTTGTCCGGGATATGTAAGAATTGCATATTGTGTATCTTACGAACAGATCGAACGTTCGCTTCCTGCATTTAAAAAGATTGCAGAAGAGTATGGACTTGTAAAATAAGAAAAAGACCTTTGATGACGGAGGACTATGTTTCTCGGCTGTCAAAGGTCTTTTTTATTTTGCGGAGGGATTAATTTAGTTCAGCGATCCTTGTAATCCCTACATAGATATGGGAAATTTTGTACCATGTAGAAAAATCAATGACTCCGGTGAGCGGAAGACCGAAAATAGACTGAAAAGCTTCCACGGAACGTGCAGTAGAAGGTCCATAGATTCCATCAATCCGGACACGTGGGATCGCGGAGTAAATACTTGCAACGGTATCTAATTGTTCTTGAATCTGGCGGACTTTATCGCCGCTGCTTCCAATGGACAGATCTGCACCGGGCCATGAGGCCGGAATTCCCGCAATCTGTTCGGCGGTATTGATGTACATATCATTTCCATAGAAGTAGCGAAGGATTTCAATGGGACTCCGCCCCTGCTCACCCAGATCACAGGAGCCCCACTGAGTCATCCAACCTGGACAGCTGACTCTTCTTCCATCACAATACTGGGTCAGGATCGGCTGTTTGACTTCTGGTCTGGAAAGATAGTTGTCGAATATATCATCAACAATGACAGAAATCGATTCGTAAGTATTCCTTCCGGGAATCCATTTATGATCATAGGCAGTAGAAGATGTAATCGTAAAGTCATATCCTTGATTCCGGTACCATTCCGTGTATACACGATTTAGTGTGAACGACATAATCGCGAGTATATTGGCTGTAATGGTGCTTTGAGGCCAGGTGGCGTAAATTTCACTGGATGCTACATTTTTAATGTAATCACGGTAAGGAACATAATAATTTTTCGCTGAGCGATTAGAAGGAACACCGTCATGAACGACAATCGTTTGCGGAACGACCACTCTGGACAGAACAATTTCTCCGCTTTCATTGATTGGTTTGATCTCACTCTCGGCAATCTTTGGAGGATAGATACCGTAGAGGGTGTGATCCGGAATTGAAATCATTTCTGTTGCATTCGTACCGGATTCAGAAAGAGGGATCATTCGCGCGTTTTGGATAGCAGTTGTATCTGCCAGTATTTCTGTACCGGAAATGACAAGCGGTTCAAAACCCGGAGCAGTAATTCGGATGGTATATTCTGCATAAGGACGAATGTCTTGGGGGGTAAGACTAAGCTCCAAAGGGGGAGCCTCCAGGGATATATTTTCTGTTTGTCCGGAACTGTTTGTTGTAATTTCCTCTAATGTTTGGCTTGGATCTTCCGTTTTTGAAATGGAAATATTGGCATCTGTGATCGGAAAGCTATTTGCGTCGGAAACAACATCCACTTGTAAGTACCCTGTTGCCATTGGTTTCCTCATATTAGACTGTTATGACAATATATGTGTCAAAGATTAAGATAATGAAAAATAAATGCAAGAGCGGCAGTCTTCTGGAAGTTCAGCAAACAGTGAATAGATGCCTGTTCGACAGAGAAACTATGTTATGAAACAGATAGTTTTTTGTCGAGAGGAGTGTTTGCGATGGATTTTTGTAATTGCGACAAAGAGAAAAATGAGAAAGTCCTTGCTATGGGAATGGTTCCGGTTCAGCCGTGGGAAACTCCGTATTCACCGGATGTAGCCTTAGATCGCGGAACCATCTTTCCTAAATTGGACCTCCCGTTTTATGTGGTAGATGAGCTGACAGGAGGTGTGATGCGTGGCTGATCGAAGGACTATGCTAAAAGAGATCTCAGAAGTCAGTTTTATGGTAAATGATCTGACCCTGTATCTGGATACACATCCAACCGACTCGGATGCGCTGGAATGTTTTTCGGAAGTTCTGAAGAAGCGGAAACAGTTGATGAAAGAGTATGCGGACAATTACGAACCATTGACAATGGATTGCGTTTGTCTGGAATCCAACAATCGTTCGACCTGTTTTACAAACTATCCGGAACAGAAGCATTTTACCTGGACTGATGGTCCTCTGCCTTGGGAAGGAGGTGTTCTCTAATGTGGATGTATGAAAAACGATTACAGTTTCCGGTGAAGATCACAAAACCATGTCCAAAGACCGCTGCACTGATCATCAGTCAGTTTGGCGGACCGGACGGTGAGTTGGCTGCATCCATGCGTTATCTTTCTCAACGGTATTCTATGCCATGTAAAGAGGTTAGCGGTCTTTTGACAGACATTGGTACAGAGGAATTGGCTCATTTGGAAATGATCTGTGCAATGATCTTCCAACTGACCAAGAGTCTGACTCCGGAGCAAGTAAAAACAGCCGGATTTGATGCGTATTACGTGGACCATACAACAGCTCTGTGGCCGACGGCTGCGGCTGGGGTTCCTTTCAATGCTTGCGAATTCCAGAGCAAAGGAGATGCGATCACAGATTTATTTGAAAATCTGGCAGCGGAACAGAAGGCGAGAACCACGTATGACAACCTGATACGGATCATCGACGATCCGGAAGTACGAGAGCCTTTGAAGTTCTTGCGTGCACGGGAAATCGTTCATTTTCAACGGTTTGGAGAAGCATTAGAAATGATTAAATCAGATCTGGATTCGAAAAACTATTATTATTTTAATCCGGAATTTGATAAGCAGTTTGTAAAACAATAACGTGCCTGAGGTGGTGGCTGTTTGAAGCAGACACCACCTTTTTTGTATTGGCATAGGAAAAAAGAATATACGGAAAAGAAATTATGCGATATAATAATAGAAATATATTTTTAGGTTGAAAGAAGGTTTTCGATATGGGTGAAATGAATAAGAAATATATGTTGGGTACGGTGGAAAACGAGAAATTTATGAAAGAGATCCGAGAGGATCTGTTTCGTTTTGGTCATCAGTTCCCGTCTCCGGGCGGCGGCTCTTACTATCTTGGTGATGATGGAACTCCGTGGAAAGAGCGTCCGCGTGAAACCTGGATTACAAGCCGTATGATTCATGTATACAGTATCGCAAGCTTCCTTGGTCATGAAGGAAGCGAAGCTCTGATCGATGCAGGTCTGAAAGGCCTGATGGGAGAATTGCGTGATAAAGAGTATAACGGCTGGTATGCAGGTCTGACAGCGAATGATGAGATTCTTCCGAACAAACAGTGTTATGCGCACGCATTTGTAATCCTGGCATCTGCCTCAGCGACACTGGCAGGAAGACCTGGAGCGAAAGAACTCCTTGCAGATGCTCTGGAGGTATATGATAAGTATTTCTGGAACGAAGAAGAGGGGCTGTCCTGTGATACCTGGAATACAGAGTTTATGGTTCTGGACGAATATCGCGGAATCAATGCAAACATGCACACAGTAGAGGCGTTTTTGGCAGCAGCAGACGTGACAGGTGATGATAAATATCGTGAAAGAGCCGGAAGGATCGTTGAACATGTACTTGACTGGGCAGAAGGAAACAACTGGAGAATCCCGGAACATTTTACCAGTGACTGGACACCGGATCTGGAGTGTAACGCAGATAAGCCGGATGATCCGTTCAAACCGTATGGAGCGACACCGGGACACGGTCTGGAATGGTCCAGATTGATCGCGCAGTGGGCTCTTTCTACATACGAATATGATCCGGATGAAGCGTATGCATATATTGAAAAATGTGAGCACCTCTATAACCGGGCAATTGCAGACGGTTGGAATGCAGATGGTGCGTTGGGAGTCGTATATACAACAGACTGGAACGGAAAACCGGTGGTTCGAGACCGCATGCATTGGACTCTTTGCGAAGCGATCAATACAGCTGCGGTTCTGTATCATGCGACAGGAAATAAAAAGTACGCAGAAGAATATGCAGAGTTTATGAAGTATCTGGACGAAGTTGTTCTTGATCATGTCAATGGTTCCTGGTTCCATCAATTGGATGAGAATAACCGGTTAAAAGGTACTGTATGGCCGGGTAAGTCTGATCTGTATCACGCAGTACAGGCAACTCTGATCCCGTATTATGCAGCTAATCTTTCCATTGCAGTGGCAGTAAAAGAGGGAGAGAAGTGTTAATTTACAAGTAGCATAGGAGATGATACAATATAAATTAGCAGACATTACAAATTCATTGAAATTTTTAGGGAGGTAGTAAAAATGAAGAGAGTATTAGTTGCTGCAATGCACCATGAGTCCAACTCTTTCAATCCGATCGTTGCGGGAGAAAAGGATTTTAACGTATTAAGAGAGGCAGAATTCTTCGACAATTTCCGTAAGAATGATTCTCTTACAGGTGTATGTGAAACATTAATGAATGCCGGTTATGAGATCGTTCCGACTGTATCCTGTCGTGCAGTTCCGAATGGTGAAGTAGATTATGATTTCTATATGGCAAGAAAGGCAGAGATCATTGAAATCGCAAAGAGAGAGCATGCAAAGAAACCATTAGATGCGATCACTCTTTCTTTACACGGTTCTATGCGTGTAAAAGGTCTTGGTGAGGCAGAAGGTCCGCTTTTAGAGGAACTTCGCGCATTATTCCCGGATCTTCCGATTTTCTCTTCTTTAGATATGCATACAACTATGACAGATAAGATGCATCAGAACTGTAACGGTTTTGTTTGCTATAAATGTGCACCGCATACAGACTGTTATGAGACTGGTGAACATGCAGCGAAGATGACAATTCACGCACTTGAGAATGGCGTAGAAGCAAAACGTGCCTGGGTACGCGTTCCGTTCATTGTTGCAGGTGAGCAGTCTGCGACAACTGTTGAGCCGATGATCACATTGACAAACGAACTTCGTGCAACTGAGCAGAAGCCGGGCATCATGGCATGTTCTTATATGATGGGCTTCCCATGGGCAGACAATGAGGACAGCTCCATGGCAGTTTACGTTGTTGCAGAGACTCAGGAGCTGGCAGATGCAGAGGCTCTTCGTCTGGCTGACTATATCTGGTCTAAGAGAAATGAATTTGGTTTTGAGACAGAGGCTTACCACGAGAAAGAAGCACTGGATGTGGCATTTAAGTCCATCGAAGAAGGTGTATGGCCGGTATTCCTTTCTGATTCCGGAGACAACCCGACAGCAGGATCTTCCTGTGATGTGACAGAGTTCATTAAGATCATGATGGAAGACGAGAGAACACTTACACTTCCGCAGCCGGTTGCATACGGTGGTTTCTATGATCCGGAAGCATGTGCACAGTGTGAAGGCAAAGTCGGACAGGAGATCGAGCTGACATTCGGCGCAAAATTCGATACAAAGACATCCACACCGGTAACAGTAAAAGGTACCGTAAAGAACTTTGTAAAAGGCTGGAAGACATTTGGCGGTACATGTGATGTGGCTGTTTTCAACACACATAACATTGATGTGATCATTGCTGAGAAACACATTGGTTACGCAGGTCCGAAGGTATACTTAGACATGGGTCTCAACCTGGCTGAGAGACAGATCGTTGTCTGCAAACTGGGCTATCTCGGCGAGGAGCATGAAGCATTCTCCAAGAGGGGCATCCTTGTTCTTACTAAGGGAAGCACAAATGAGGACCTTCCGACCTTACCGTATGAGAAGATTCCGCGCCCGCTGTTCCCGATTGACAAAGATTTTGACTTTGATCCGAAGGATTATCTGAAATAAACTATGATGTTTCGA
>JAZTZT010000207.1:0-35139 GCA_045637605.1 Pilosibacter sp. | reverse complement strand
CCTAATACATACGCGATCATCAGATCGATCGTATTGTTTAAGCTGTCGATGTGTGTACGCTCCATACCGTGGCTGCAGTAAACCGGCATACCGAATGCAGCAGCTTTCAGGTTGTTGCCGCCCTTTAAGGAAGCACTTGCGTCTGTACCGTAACGATAGAAGATATCTACCGCATAGTTACAGCCGATCTTATCAGCGAGGTTGATCAGGCGTGTTGTCAGCTCGTAATCATACGGAGAAGCATTGTCCTTGCAGCAGATTGCTACATTGAACTCGTTGCCGTCGTAGTCCGGACCGATAAGACCGATGTCGATCGCTACGAACTCGGAAACTTCTTCCGGAACATAAGTACCGCCAATACCGATCTCCTCGGAGTACGGGAATGCGAAGATCGTACGGTATTTCGGTTTGAGGTTGTTTTCTGTCAGATATTTGATTACGTTGAATGCGCACGCAACAGCAGCTTTGTCATCGATGAATCTGGACTTTAAGAAGCCGTTCGGTGTGAACTGCGGACGTGGGTCGATGGAAACGAAGTCACCGTGACGGATACCGAGAGCTCTTACATCGGCCTCATTTTTGATCTTTTCGTCGAGGATGATCATCATAGTGTTTTCATCACGCGGAAGTGTACGAGCGTCGTCAAATACATGTACAGAGTGGGACTGACAAGCCATAAGACCTGTGTAATGTCTGCCGTCGCGAGTATGTACTGTTACGGTCTCGCCTTCGATGGACTGGAAGTTGATACCGCCAAGGTTTCTTACGCGGATCATACCGTTTGCATCGATTCTCTTGATGATGAGACCGATGGTGTCAAGATGAGCACCGATCATAACAGTCTTGGAGTTATCCTCACCGTCTAATGTGATGTACGCAGTACTCTTGTTGTCGAATGTGATCTCGTGGCCAAGTTCTTTTGCATAAGCTTCCATTACCGGATTCATCAGCGGATAATAACCAACCGGGCTCGGTACGTTTACGATATCCTTGAAACATTCGATGGTGTACATCGGGTCAAAATTGTACTTCATAGTTGTAATCTCCCTTGTTTATATAAAATTTTATTACTCAGCTTTTTTGTTTGCCTTGATCTGGAATTTTTCGTTCTGGATCACGAAGCGTTCATGGCGGCCTCCGCCGATCTTGCCCTTCTCGTCGTAAGCAGCAACTTCAAATACCAAGCGGCGTCCGTCGACTTCCACCAGTTCACTTTCGCACCATACTTTCATGCCGAATGGCGTCGGTGCATCATGAGTCACGTTCAATAATGTGCCGACAGTACCACAACCCTCATCGAGATGTTCAGCAACGCTCTTCCAGGCAGTCAACTCCATCAGTGCGATCATGGACGGTGTTGCGAACACATCCAGTGTACCACTACCCATGGTTTTGGCAGAATTTGCCTCTGAAACCATCACTTCCTGTCTGCCTTTGATTCCAACTGTTAACATATCCAGTTCCTCCATATTTTTTACTGAAATTATTATAAAATATAATAATAAGAATTGCAAGATGAGGCGTGAATGTGATATAATAATTGTGTATTTCCTCAATATTGTCAGAACAATTTTGAGGCATTTTGCTTTTTGTAGAGGGTATTTAAGTATGAAGATTACGTATATTCATCACAGTGCGTTTCTGATAGAGACCGCTTCCGCCAGTCTGTTATTTGACTATTTTGAAGGAGCGCTTCCGGAGATCCCGAAGGACAAACCATTGTATGTACTTGCCAGTCATTGTCACGGAGATCATTTCTCAGATATGGTTTTTGAACTGGCTAAAACATATGACAAGATCCGGTATATTCTTTCTTCCGATATTTGGATGAAACGGGTTCCGGAGGAGTTAAAAGGCCTGACTGTTTCCATTTCTCCTTACGAAGAGTGGAGTGACAATGTTCTTCAGGTGGAGACATTCAAGTCCACCGATGAAGGCGTTGCATTCTGGTGCAAAGTAGATGGGAAAGAGCTTTACCATGCAGGTGATCTCAATCACTGGTACTGGGAAGGGGAAGACGAGCAGTGGAATAAAGATATGACAAAGTCCTATCGCGCAGAGCTTGAAAAGATGGCTGGACGTAAGGCTGATGTGGCATTCCTTCCGCTGGATCCGAGACTGGAACAGTGGTTCTATCTGGGAATCGATGATTTTATGAAAGTAGTTGATACAGATGTGATCATTCCGATGCATTTCTGGGGACGGTTCAATGTGGCACAGAAGTTAAAAGCCCTGGACTGCTCTGAGGGGTATCGTGATCGGATCGTAGAGATCCTGGAAAAGGGTCAGACGTTTACAGTATGAATATGGCTGCCGCCGGATCAATGACGGCAGCGCTATTATTTATAGAAGAAATCTAAGAAGTAAAACAATGAAAGTGAGGAAACACCATGAATTTCAAATTCGCACACAACAACTTTAACGTAAAGGACCTCGACAAATCCTTAAAGTTCTATGAGGAAGCCCTGGGACTGAAGGAAGTGCGCAGAAAAGAGGCTGAGGACGGAAGCTTTATCATCGTTTATCTTGGCGATGGTGAGACAACTCATAAACTGGAACTGACATGGCTCCGTGACTGGGAGAAAGATCACTATGATCTTGGTGACAACGAGTTCCATCTTGCATTTATCGTAGATGATTACGAGGCAGCACATAAGAAACACGAAGAGATGGGATGCATCTGTTTTGAGAATCCGAAGATGGGTATTTACTTTATCATCGATCCGGATAACTACTGGTTAGAAGTTTTACCGACAAGAAAATAAAGGGTAATTAATATTCTGCTGCTGGGGGGCAGCAGAATATTAGTTTTACTTGATGGAAAAGAAATTATCGTTTACAATAAAAGGAGGGGTTAGCGACATGAAACACCCGATTCAGGATATTGAATATGCGGAGTATTTATTCGACAAATTTTACAGCATCGGAAGTACGGAAAATGGTGGCGTAACAAGACTTGGTTACACTGCGGTGGAAGACGAGATGCATGAAGCATTTGTGGCTCTTGGAAAAGAAAAAGGATATGAGAGTTATACAGATGAAGTTGGAAATACCTACATTTACAACCCGGCATGTAAGTCGGATGAAGATGACGAGTATTACCTTGTTGCTTCCCACTTGGATTCTGTGGTGGAAGGCGGCCGTTATGATGGTGTCAGCGGAATTATTGCCGGTCTTTTACTTTTAGAGTGGGCAAGACGTGATGGATTAGAGATTCCGATCCGCGTTGGCGCGATGCGCTGCGAGGAGTCCAGTAACTTTGGTCGAAGCACGATCGGAAGCGGTCTGATCACAAAGGAAGTTTACAAACACGATATCGGCGAAGCTGTAAACCGAGAAGGAAAAACTTTGAGTGAGATCTTCAAGGAGCGCGGCTACAATATGGAACCAAGGCGTATTCAAGGTGTGAAAGAGTATCTTGAGTTACATATTGAACAGGGAAAAGTTCTGGAAGAGTATGATGATTCTATCGGTATCGTTACTACGGTTGCAGGACCGAGACGATTCAGGATCCACATTAAAGGAAGCGCAGAGCATTCCGGCGCTACTCCGATGGGAATGCGTTCGGACGCACTTTGTGCGGCATCTGAACTGATCCTTGAGATTGAAGAGATTGGTAAAGACGAGTCGATTTATCAGTCTGTTGCAACGGTTGGTACGGTAAAAGTATCTCCAAACGCCCTCAATGTAATTCCGGGTGAAGTGACACTCGGTGTGGATATGAGAGGTATTGACTCCAGCAGTTTGGACCGAATGGAGGCCAGACTGAAATCTGCCTGCAAGAAGATCTGTGAAAAACGTAAGGTGAAATATTACAGAGAAAAAACTTCTGATATTCCGCCGATCGCCATGTCTATGGATGTTCAGCAGAAACTCTTGAGAGCAGCGAAGAAACTGAGAATTCCGCATCGTTCGATGATCAGCGGTGCCGGACATGATGCGATGTCCTTCGCAAACATTTGTGAAACCGGTATGGTATTCATTCCGTGCGCAAAGGGTATCAGTCACAATAAAAAGGAGTTTGCCACCATTGAGTCTATCTGTGATGGTGCGCAGGTCATTTATGAACACTTCAAGGAGGAAATGGAAGTATGATTCTGATCAAAGACGGACGTATTATTGACCCGAAGAGAGGCATCGACGATGTGCTTGATATCGTAATCGATGGCGGCAAGATCACTAAAATCGGTAAGTACCAGAAGAGCGAAGAGTATGAGACAGTCATCGATGCAAAAGGTATGGTGGTAGCACCGGGCCTTATCGATGTACACGTACACTTCCGTGATCCGGGCCTTACATACAAAGAGGATATCCAGACTGGTGCAGCTGCAGCGAAAAAAGGCGGCTTCACAACAGTTGTAACAATGGCAAATACAAAACCAGCAGTAGACAATGTAGAGACAGTGAAGTACATTATCGAAGAAGGTAAGAAAACAGGTATCAACGTAATACCGGCAGCTTGTATCACAGTTGGTATGCAGGGTAAAGAGTTAGTTGACATGGAGGCACTCATCGCAGCAGGCGCAGCGGGCTTCACAGATGATGGTATTCCGATCATGGACCAGAACCTTGTAAAAACTGCTATGTTAAAAGCAAAAGAGTTAAATGTACCGCTCAGCTTCCACGAGGAAGATCCGGCGTTCATTTCTGAGAACGGTATCAACGCTGGTCCGTCCGCAGAAGCTCTTGGTATTAAGGGTTCCCCGGCTCTTGCAGAGGATTCCTTAGTAGCTCGTGACTGTATGTTAGCACTCCACACAGGTGCAAATGTAAACATCCAGCACATCAGTTCCAAGAACGCTGTTAAGATGGTGAAGCTAGCAAAAGAACTCGGCGCAAACGTATGGGCAGAGGTTACTCCGCACCACATCGCATTAGATGAGAGCGCAGTATTAGAGAAAGGTTCCCTTGCAAAGATGAACCCGCCGCTCCGTTCCGTAGCTGACCGTTACGGTATCATCGAGGGTATCAAAGACGGTTCCATCGATATGATCGCAACAGACCACGCTCCGCACAGCCCGGAAGAGAAGGCTGTTGAGCCGGTTTGGAAAGCACCGAGCGGAATCATCGGTCTTGAGACAGCTCTTGGTATCGCAGTTACTAACTTAGTTCGTAAAGGTCATCTGACAATGGTTCAGTTAATGGAGAAGATGAGCTTAAATCCGGCGAAGTTATATCACTTCGACAAGGGTTATATCGATGAAGGTGCAGATGCAGACCTCGTGATCTTTGATGAGAATGAGAAATGGACAGTATCCATGGAGGATATCGCATCCAAGTCTTGCAACACACCGTTTATCGGTACAGAGCTTTACGGTCGCGTAAAATACACAATTTGCGCAGGTGAGGTTGTTTTCCAGGATAAATAAGAATAACATGTCCGGGGCGGTTCTGTGAGAATCGTCCCGGTTTTTAGAATGATATTGGAGAGAATAAGTATGAAAAAATATGAAGTGTTACTGTTCGATGTGGACGGAACTCTGCTTGATTTTAACAAAGCGGAAGAAGATGGTATTGAAGCGCTCTTAGCAAAGTTTGGTGTTCCGATAACGGCAGAGAACAAACATAAATATCACATTACAAATAAAAAATACTGGGAGATGTTAGAGCGCGGCGAGATCACAAGAGACCGTCTGCTTGGTCAGCGTTTTGAAGAATTTTTCGGAACATTTGGGGTTCAGGTCAATGGAGATGATGTGGATGCCCTGTATCGTCAGTATCTGAATGCCAGTGCAGTTCTGATCGATGGCGCGATCGAACTGTTAGAATCCGTAAAAGGAAGATATCCGCTTTACATCGTGACCAATGGTGTGGCAGAGACTCAGTACAACCGTCTTGCGAAATCCGGTCTGGACAAATACTTTGATGGGATTTTTATTTCTGAGGAAGCAAGTGCACAGAAACCGCAGCCGGCATTTTTTGAGTACTGCTTCGAGAAAATGGGTCGCAGAGACGTGGAAAATATGCTGATCATCGGAGATTCCCTGACTTCTGATATGCGCGGTGGAAACAATGTGGGTATCGATACCATGTGGTTCAATCCGAGCAGCGAAGAGAATCACACAGAAGTACATTTGGACTATATTGTGGCAACGCTTGATGAGATTAAAGAGATGCTGTAGGGGGGCGAATCCGATTGACAGTCCCACTAAAGTGTGCTATTGTTGAGTTGATTCCGATGCACTATTGAACTCACACGCAACATCCTGAAGTCATTGTTACATTCGACGAATTAGGGAGAAGTTGTCTGTGAGTTTTTTCTTGAATAAATTTAAAAAGGTCCAACATAACCGGGGGGATTTATTGAGAAGCGGCAGTCCGGAAACAACAAAATTTTAATTTTTATGGAGGTACCAACATGAATAACGGTACAGTTAAGTGGTTCAACGCAGAGAAAGGCTATGGATTTATCTCCAACGATAACGGCGGCGACGACGTTTTCGTACACTTCTCCGCAATCGTAGGTGAAGGTTACAAGACTCTTGAAGAAGGTCAGAAAGTTTCCTTCGAGACAGAGCAGGATCCGAAGAACAGCAAGAAACTTCGCGCTGTAAACGTTACAAAGCTCTAATCCTTGGTACTGAATCCCAAAAGTCGTATCGGTTTCGATACGGCTTTTTTCATGTCTTGTTTATGTGTATTTGAAAAGTTGTTTTGTGCCCCTTGACAAAGTGTGGTATCTACGATAAACTAGATTGGATGAAATAAAAATGGAGGACTAGGCGGATGTATACACAGATGCATAAGGCAAAAGGTTTTTATAAGTGTAATTTCAATTCTATCCTTACTTCTTTTATTTCTTTTTTTAATTTTATAGGTGTTAATTTTTCCCGGCAGTAGTAGTGTTATTTACATTTTCTATTGACCGGGATTTTTTTAAAAAACAAACACTGGAACTATCATAAAAGCAATGTAGGAGGAGATTAAAAATGGCAAAGAGAACAGATATTAAAAAGATTTTAATCATTGGATCCGGCCCGATCGTTATCGGTCAGGCAGCCGAGTTCGACTATGCGGGTACACAGGCATGTCTTGCACTGAAAGAGGAAGGTTACGAGGTAGTTCTCTGTAACTCTAACCCGGCTACAATTATGACAGATACAGTTATCGCTGATAAAGTATACATGGAACCGTTAACACTGGAGTACATTGCGAAGATCATCCGTTATGAGAGACCGGATGCGATCGTTCCGGGTATCGGTGGTCAGACAGGTCTTAACCTGGCTATGCAGTTAGAGAAGAAAGGTATTCTTCGTGAGTGCCGCGTAAAACTTCTCGGTACATCCAGCGCATCCATCGAGCGCGCAGAGGACAGAGAGATGTTCAAGGAACTCTGCCAGTCCATCGGCGAGCCGGTTATCCCGTCTGAGATCACATACTCCATCGATGAGGCAAAAGAAGCTGCAAAACGCATCGGTTATCCGGTAGTGCTTCGTCCGGCATTCACACTGGGCGGTACAGGCGGCGGTTTCGCATACAACGAGGAAGAGCTTGTTGAGCTTGGCCTTAACGCATTCAAGCTTTCTCCGGTACACCAGGTTCTCGTAGAGAAATCTGTAAAAGGTTACAAAGAGATCGAGTTCGAGGTTATGCGTGACTCCAACGACCATGCGATCACAATCTGTGGTATGGAGAACATTGACCCGGTAGGCGTACACACAGGTGACTCCCTGGTAGTAGCTCCGATCATGACATTATCCAAAGAAGACGAGAAGATGCTCAACGATTCCGCTATCAAGGTGATCCGTGAGCTTAAGATCGAAGGTGGCTGTAACGTACAGTTCGCATTAAATCCGGAGACATCCGAGTACTACCTGATCGAGGTTAACCCGCGAGTTTCCAGATCCTCCGCACTCGCTTCCAAGGCATCCGGCTACCCGATCGCACGTGTAACAGCAAAGATCGCTGTTGGTATGAGCCTCGAAGAGATCGCTATCGCAAACACAACAGCAGCATTCGAGCCGAGCCTCGACTATGCAATTGCGAAATTACCGAGATTCCCGTTCGATAAATTCGCAACAGCAGCAAATACACTTGGCACACAGATGAAAGCAACCGGTGAGATCATGGGTATCGGTTCCACTCTTGAGGAGTGTCTCCTTAAAGGTGTTCGTTCTCTTGAGATCGGTGTTTGCCACTTCCACATGGCGAAGTTTGACGAGAAGTCCACAGAAGAGATCAAAGAGTACATCCATACATTCCAGGATGACAACATCTTCGCAGTGGCTGAGCTTCTCCGCAGAGGCGTAAGCGTTGCAGAGCTTCACGAGATCACAAAGATCACAGCATTCTTCCTTGAGGCAATCGAGAGAATCGTGAAGATGGAGACTGTAGTAAAAGAGAATCCGGGCAACGTAGAAGTTCTTAAAGAAGCAAAAGTAATGGGCTTCGGCGACAAATTCATCTCCCAGCTCTGGGGTTGGAAAGAAGTAGATGTATACAATCTTCGTAAGGGTGAGAATATGTTCCCGGTATACCGCATGGTTGATACATGCCATACAGGCGCATACATCCCGTACTTCTACTCCTCCTACACAGGCGAGAATACTTCCAGACTGACAGATAAGAAGAAAATCATTGTTCTCGGTGCAGGTCCGATCCGTATCGGTCAGGGTGTCGAGTTCGACTACTCCACTGTACATGCAGTAATGACAATCAAGAACGCAGGCTACGAGGCGATCATCATCAACAATAACCCGGAGACAGTTTCCACAGACTACACAACAGCTGACAAACTGTACTTCGAGCCGTTAACAACAGAAGATGTTATGAACATCATTGAGTTCGAGAAGCCGGATGGCGTTATCGCTTCCCTCGGTGGACAGACAGCGATCAACCTGGCTCAGCCGCTTGCAGACCGTGGTGTTAAGATCATCGGTACAGATTGTGAAGCGATCGACAGAGCAGAGGACAGAAACGCATTCGAGAACCTTCTCAACGAGTTAGACATCCCGCGTGCAAAAGGCCGTGCAGTAACAAAGATCGAAGACGGTGTAGCTGCAGCAGCAGAGATCGGTTATCCGGTACTCGTTCGTCCGTCCTTCGTACTTGGCGGCCGTGCAATGCAGATCGTTGCAAACGAAGACCAGCTTCGTAACTACTTAAGAACAGCGGTAGAGATCGATGAGGATAAGCCGGTTCTTGTAGATAAATACATTGAGGGACGTGAAGTTGAGATCGATGCGATCTGCGATGGTCACAACGTATTCGTTCCGGGTATCATGGAGCTTGTAGAGCGTACAGGCGTACACTCCGGTGACTCTGTATCCGTTTACCCGACATTCTCCATCTCCAACAAAGTAAAAGGAATCATCCTTCAGTACGCTAAGAAACTTGGTCTCGGTATCGGTATCGTTGGTCTGTTCAACATCCAGTTCATCGTAGACAAAGATGACAACGTATATATCATCGAAGTTAACCCGCGTTCATCCAGAACAGTACCGTTCCTTTCCAAGGCAACAGGTTACTCCCTGGCAGATATCGCAACAGAAGTTATCCTTGGCAAGACTCTCAAAGAGCAGGGTATCTTCGATATCTATCCGGAAGAGAAAGATCGTTGGTATGTAAAAGCTCCGGTATTCTCCTTCAACAAGATCCGTGGCTTAGATGCTTACCTTTCTCCGGAAATGAAGTCCACAGGTGAGGCGATCGGTTACGACCGTACATTAAACCGTGCACTTTACAAAGCTCTCCAGGCAGCAGGTATGCGTCTCCAGAACTACGGTACAGTATTCGCAACAATCGCTGACAAAGATAAAGAAGAGGCACTTCCGTTAATCCACCGCTTCTACCAGCTTGGCTTCAACATTGAGGCAACTCATGGTACAGCACAGTTCCTGAAATCCAAGGGTATCCGTACACATGCATTCGGAAAGATCAGCGAAGGCAGCGATGAGATCCCGACAGCACTTCGTCAGGGTCATATCTCCTACGTGATCAATACAAAGGATGCTGGCTCCAATGGTCAGGACGGTGCAGAGATCAGAAAGATCGCGACAGAGCACAACGTGGCACTGTTCACATCCCTTGATACAGTACGCGTACTTCTCGATGTACTTGAGGAGACAACACTTACAATCTCCACAATCGATGCATAATTGAATACGAGATAAAAATGGCCGGGGCTGCGATTGCAGTCCCGGTTTATTTTGTTGATTCAGAAAAATATCATAGTTACAGCCATCAGGGTATGGTATAATAAAATCAACTGAAAACAGCGCATCTGGACAAGGAGGAAGTTCTATGAGTGAGATCATTCAGATTCGTGAAGATACATGGAGAATCGAAGACAACGGAGTAAGATTCTTTGTTTTGACAGGTAAAGATCGTGCGATCATGATCGACAGCGGTATGAATACTCCGAATGCCAAGGAACTTGCGGAGAGTATCACCAATTTACCGCTGACGCTGATCAATACACACGTGGACATCGACCATGTTTCCGGTAATGCATCGTTCGAATCGGTCATGATGGGCGAGAAGGAAGCAGAATTGTATGGCTCCAAAGGTTTTGAAAATACGGTTATTCCGTTAAAACACGGAGAAGTGATCGATCTGGGCGATCGTCCGCTGCAGATCATTGACCTTCCGGGTCATACTCCGGGCAGTATTGCGATCTTAGATCAAAAGTATCGTGTGCTTTTCGGCGGAGATTCGATTCAAGCCGGAAGAATCTATATGTTCGGTGCACATCGGAACATGAAGCGGTACATTGAGACCATGATTGAATTGAAAGAATATGTAGATCAGTTTGATGAAATCTATCCTTCTCACAGCGAAATTCCGCTGAAGCCGGACTGTATTCCGAAACTGATCGAGGCAGCAGAGCAGATTTTCGCAGGACAGGCAGAAGGGACAGCGGTTGAAGTGCATGGAAAACCGGTGATCTTGTACCAGTTTGATGTGGCCGGATTTTTGTGTGAAGCTTGATCGTTAGAAGATAGGAGGAATCGCATATGGCATGGTATGATGAGGCAGTGTTTTATCATATTTACCCGTTGGGAATGACAGGAGCACCGAAAAGGAACTCATATAGAGAACCGAAGCATCGTCTGAACATGCTGTTGCCATGGATTTCTCACATCAAAGAAATCGGGTGCAATGCCATCTATATTGCCCCACTTTTTGAATCTGTGGGCCACGGTTATGAGTCCACAGATTATAAGAAGGTCGATGGCAGACTTGGTACAAACGAAGAGCTGATCAATTTTGTATCCGAATGCCATAAACAGGGAATTCGAGTGGTTTTGGATGGTGTATTCAATCATACCGGATGCGATTTCTTTGCATTCCAGGATTTGAAGCGAAATCTGGGAAATTCCAAGTATAAAGACTGGTATTGTAATGTAAAGATCCATGGAAACCGATTTTCTTATGATGGCTGGGGCGGTCATGGAAGCCTTCCAAAGTTGAATCAGAAAAATCCAGAAGTCAGAGACTATATGTGTGATGTGATCCGTTTCTGGGTCAGCGAATTTGATATTGATGGAATTCGCCTGGATGCAGCAGACGTTTTGGAATTTGACTATATGAAGGCACTTCGTCGCGTGGCAAATGAAGTGAAACCGAATTTTTGGCTCATGGGCGAAGTGGTTCATGGTGATTATTCCCGTTGGGCAAATAAAGAAACTCTTCATTCGGTAACCAACTATGGACTCCATCAGGCATTATTTTCGTCCCATAATGAACATAACTATTTTGAGATTGCCCATTCACTCAAGTATGTTGGCGAAACGGTAGATTGTCGGAAGCTGTATATGTTCGTGGATAACCATGACGTGGAACGAATTTATACAAAATTGAAAAACAAGGCACATTTTGTACCGGTACATATTTTGCTGTACACGCTGCCTGGAATACCTTCTATTTATTATGGTTCAGAATTTGGCATCGAGGGCAAAAAAGAGCCACACTCCGATCATTCCTTGAGACCTGCTTTGAATTATGAAGATTACATGGATGCAGTGCAGACAAATCCTTACACGAAATTAATTGCAGCATTGGGTAAGATTCGAAGGAATACACCGGCTCTTTGCTACGGAGAGTATAGAGAATTAGAATTACAGAATATGTATTTTGCGTATGAGAGAACGTGGAAAGGTCAGTCTGTGATCATTACGGTCAACAATGGGGACAAATCGGCTCCGATGAAGCTTGCATGTGGAAAAACGAAAGAATATGTCGGTGCACTGACAGGCAAACGTGTGCGTGTGAGAAGTGGTCGTCTGCAGATAGAGGTACCTGCTGATTCTGGTGAAATCTGGATTCCGACAGAATTCTGTACGGAAAGTTTTACACCTGTGAAGGCTGTGGAGATCGTGAGAACTTCTGTACCAACAAAGAAGACGGAAGAGCAGAAGATGGAACCTGTCAAAACACAGAATAAAGTGGAAGCAGAGAAAGTAATCGTTGACTGGAACAAACCGTACGAAGACATGTCGATTGAAGAACTGCAGGAAGCAATCCTCGAGAAAATGAGAAAAAATGGACCGGTGACTGAGTATATGTTAGGAACCGTGCGGGAAAATGTGTGGCATCAGTCCCTGATTACATGGGTGAAAAGCTTCCAATAAAAATACTTTTAAATTCAAAATATTTTGGGTTTTCCTATTCACAATTTGTATTTATTATGATACAATACATTCGTTGGGTCAAATTTATTAGCGAACTTGTAAAGAGGGAACACCATGCTGAAATATGAGATTATTGATAATCAGAAAGAAGAGTGGGTGGTATTCGTCCATGGAATTGGTGGAAGCACCAAAACATGGGGAAGACAGATCGAAGCCTTTTCTGAGCAATATAATCTGTTATTGTTAGATCTGCCGGGTCATGGTCTGAATGCAGACAATGTGATCTACAAAGTCGATGCAGAGAAGTTACATAATGGAATTAAGGATACACTGGATCATCTTCAGATTAAACAGGCCCATTTTGTTGGTCTGTCCATGGGAACAATCGTGATCGTTAATTTCACCGTATGTTATCCGGAATATGTAAAAACGATCATTCTTGGAGGATCATCCTTAAAACTGAGCGGTATTTATCGAGGTGCTGTTATTTTGGCCAACAAGATGAAACGGTTTGTACCATATGAGTTTTTATATAAGTTTTTTGCATGGTTTATGATGCCGAGCAAGTCCCATGAAAAGTCAAGATTGATCTTTCTTCGCGAGGTTGTAAAACTGAAAAAGGAGACGATGTTTGCGTGGATCGAGTATGTCCAGTTTACATTGCATCCAGATCAGATTTTATCAAAGCTGGAATTTTTAGGAAAGAAGATCCTGTTCATTTCCGGCGATGAAGACCATTGTTTTATTGACGATGCGAAAGCTTTGGCCCGGAAAATGAAAAATACGGAAATCAAGATCATTGAAAGATGCGGTCATGTATGTTCCATTGAAAAATGGCATGTATTTAATCAAATTGTTCTGGATTTCTTGTCCTGCAATGTTGCAAACATGAAAATCGCAGGTTCTCAGTAAAAAAGTTTCGAAAAAACCTTGCAAAATCAAGGATTTCCGAATAGAATAAGAGCGTAACAGATGAGGGAGCAGCAGTGCCCCCTCTTTTGTGACGCAGAAAAGTAACATGGAAATGAAACAGGCCGGCCGGTTTGGTGCGGCGGATACACAAAAAGGAGATTTCATAAAATGATCAGTGCTAATGGTGTAACACTCCGTGTGGGCAAAAAAGCATTATTTGAAGATGTTAACATCAAGTTTACAGAAGGTAACTGTTATGGACTTATTGGTGCCAACGGTGCCGGAAAATCTACATTTTTAAAAATCCTGTCCGGAAAACTGGAGCCGACAAACGGTGATATCGTAATCACACCGGGCCAGCGTCTTTCCTTCTTACAGCAGGACCACTTCAAGTACGATGAGTTCTCTGTACTTGATACAGTAATCATGGGTAACCAGCGTCTTTATGACATTATGAAAGAAAAAGACGCAATCTATATGAAAGAAGAGTTCACAGACGAGGACGGTATCAAAGCTGCTGAGTTAGAGGGTGAATTCGCTACATTAAACGGTTGGGAAGCAGAGTCCGATGCTGAGAACTTATTAAACGGTCTTGGCGTTGAGACAGAGCACCACTACAAATTAGTAAAAGACTTAACAGGTCCGCAGAAGGTGAAAGTTCTTCTTGCGCAGGCATTATTCGGTAACCCGGATATCCTGCTTCTCGACGAGCCGACCAACCATCTGGACCTTGACGCGATCGCATGGTTAGAGGAGTTCTTGATCAACTTCGAGAACACAGTTATTGTAGTATCCCATGACCGTTATTTCTTAAATAAAGTATGTACACATATCGCAGATATCGACTACGGTAAGATCCAGCTTTACGCAGGTAACTACGATTTCTGGTACGAGTCCAGCCAGCTTATGATCAAGCAGATGAAGGAAGCAAACAGAAAGAAAGAAGAGAAGATCAAAGAGTTACAGGAGTTTATCCAGAGATTCTCTGCGAACGCTTCCAAGTCCAAACAGGCGACATCCAGAAAACGTGCTCTTGAGAAGATCGAGCTTGACGAGATCAAACCGTCCAGCAGAAAATATCCGTACATTGACTTCCGCCCGTTCCGTGAGATCGGTAACGAAGTTCTTACTGTTGAAGGTCTTACAAAGACAATCGATGGTGTAAAAGTTCTCGACAACATCTCCTTCATCCTCAACCGTGAAGATAAGGTTGCTCTTGTTGGACCGAACGAGCTTGCAAAGACAACACTCTTCAAGATCCTTGCAGGCGAGATGGAGCCGGATTCCGGTTCTTACAAATGGGGCCTTACAACAACTCAGGCTTACTTCCCGAAGGACAACAGCCATGAGTTCGCAGGCGATGACATTATCGTAGACTGGTTAACACAGTACTCTCCGGAGAAAGACGTAACTTACGTTCGTGGTTTCCTTGGAAGAATGCTGTTCGCAGGCGAAGACGGCGTGAAGAAAGTAAAGGTTCTCTCCGGTGGTGAGCGTGTACGTTGTATGCTCTCCAAGATGATGATCTCCGGCGCGAACGTGCTCATGTTCGACGAGCCGACTGACCATCTTGACATGGAGTCCATCACAGCACTCAACAACGGTATGAAGAAATTCCCGGGTGTTATGATCTTCTCCTCCCGTGACCACCAGGTTGTAGAGACAACTGCTAACCGTATCATGGAGATCATCAACGGTCAGTTAGTTGATAAGATCACAACATACGATGAGTACCTTGCCAGCGATGAGATGGCTAGAAAGAGATTCACATATACAGTTTCTGAGCTTCAGGAAAGCGATAACTAAGATATGGTATGATAGAACTGCTTCATATGTCACATTTGTGATATATGGGGCAGTTTTTTGTATATTTTCATTGCCCAAAGGTCAATAACTTGGTAAAATAGACGCAGATTGATTTTACAAAATGCGGAGGTAAGATATGCTTAAAATTGAGCATTTGACAAAATATTACGGCGAAAAGCTCGCAGTAGATGATTTGTCTCTTCATATTAAAAAAGGTGAGATCTTTGGTTTTATCGGACACAACGGTGCCGGTAAGACTACAACGATCAAGGCAGTATGCGGTATCCACAATTTTGACGAAGGTGCGATTTTCGTAGATGGGATTTCCGTAAAGGAAAATGCACTTGCATGCAAATCGAAGATCGCATATATTCCGGACAACCCGGAGCTTTATGAGTATATGACCGGTTACCAGTATCTGAAGTTTGTGGGTGACATTTTCCAGGTGGAATCAACCATCCGTTGGACCAACATTCAGAAATATGCGGAGATGTTTGGTCTGTGGGATGATCTGGCACAGCCGATTTCTTCCTATTCCCATGGTATGAAGCAGAAACTGGCATTGATCGGTGCGCTGATGCATGAGCCGCAGCTGATCATTATGGATGAGCCGTTTGTCGGTCTGGATCCGAAGGCCAGCTATACATTAAAAACATTAATGCGTGAAGTATGTAATGAGGGTAAATCCATCTTCTTCTCCACTCATGTTCTGGAAGTTGCAGAAAAACTTTGTGATAAAGTTGCGATCATTCGTGGCGGTAAACTGGTTCGCTCCGGTACGATGGACGAAGTAAAGGGTGACGCATCTCTGGAAGACGTATTCATGGAACTGGAGGGAAATCATGCTGATCACACTGTTTAAAAAACAGGTTTCGGAGCTGCTCTCCAACATGCTGGGTGGTAAGCCGTTAAAAGAGGGCTTTTTCTCCATCCGCATGATGATTTATCTGCTCCTTGGATTTTATCTGTTTATTATCATGTTCCGTGTGTTCTACGGTGTGGCTGTAGGTCTTTGTCAGCCGTTGGTAGAAGCCGGAAATGACTGGATGTATTTTGCCCTGATGGGTATCATGGCGACATTTATTGGTGTATCCGGCAGTTTGTTTACAGCAAACTCTACGATCTACCACGCCAGGGACAATGAATTCCTGCTGTCTTTACCGATTCCACAGTGGATGATCGTATTTGTTCGTATTGCGATGATCTATCTCGTGAGCGGTATTTTCGAGGTTATGGTTATGTTCCCGGCACTGCTGGTGTACTTTGTAATTGGCAATGCTCCGATCTGGGCGTTATTATTCCAGGTTGTGGCGGTGCTGCTCATGCCAGTCATCGCTGTGACAGTTTCCTGTCTGATTGGTTGGCTGTCTGCAGTGATCAATTCTAAGATCCACCAGAAAGCGATTTTCAGCGTATTTACTTCTCTGGCATTCATCGCAGTATTCTATTATGTTTACTGGAACCTTTATAACTACATCAATCTGATCATCGCCAATGCAGATGCAATCGGCGGTGTGATGAGAATCGCATTATTCCCATTTTATCAGATGGGACTTGCGTCCGCAGGTAATCCGATCGCTTTCGTGATCTATGTAGTGCTGATGGGAGCGATCATGGCTCTGGTGGTGAATCTGGTTTCCTCTAACTTCGTTGAGTTGGCAGCGAAAACACAGATGGTGGCTAGAAGAAAAACAAAGGCAAGTGATAATAAATCCGATTCTCCGGCGATGGCGCTGTTTAAGAAAGAGTTTCGACGTTTTACTTCCAGCGCTATTAGTATGATGAGCTGTGCACTTGGCTCGATCATGCTGATCGTTATGGGTGTGACTTGTTTCTTTGCCGGCGAGTGGATCATTACTTCCTTTATGGGTATGTCCGGTGGTCCGGATGATAATTATCCGTTGGTGGCTATGATTGTTGTGCTCATGATGGCGGCAATGAATACGATCACAGCAAGCTCCATCTCTTTAGAGGGTAAATATATCTGGATGCTGAAAGTGCTCCCGATTTCTCCATGGCAGATCTTCAAGGCAAAAATCGGTGTACATATGGCGATCACAGCCGTTCCGGCGGTATTCTGTGTGGTTTCTTTTGCTGTTTCCGGCGGAACAGATCCGGTGACAATGCTGTATATGGTTGTTGCAACGATTGAATTTGTGCTGTACTGTGCGGTTGTCGGACTTCTTTGCAACCTGAGATTCCCGAACCTCAGCTGGACCAATGAAGCGCAGGCTGTAAAGCAGAACATGAGTGTTATCGTAGCAACGTTCGCACCGTGGGTAATGCTGATCATTCTTGCGATTGTTTGTGCAATGATGCGTCTGATGGGAGATCCGGTAACTAAGTGTTTGACAGCAGCGATGGCCCTGACAGCAGCTTTACTTTGCTTGCTGATTGGAAAGTTGATGAAACGTGGCGCAGAACAGTTTATGGAACTGTAATAGAAAAAAGTACCTCAGATTTCGAGGTACTTTTTTTAATGGGATTATTCATGATTTGTGAAGATGTCTACGATCGCTTCCATACCATCGCCTTTAAATGCGGAGCATACAAACACTTTTGCATTCGGATTCAGGCTGTGAACGTCTGCAGTAAAACGATCCACATCGAAGTTTGTGAACGGAAGAAGGTCGATCTTGTTGATCACAACATAGTCGGCTGTCTGGAACAGCTTCGGATATTTTAATGGTTTGTCGTTGCCTTCTGTTACGCTTGTCACGGCGATTCGGTGATGTTCGCCGAGAGAGAAGGATGCAGTACAAACCAGGTTTCCGATGTTGTCCACGATGAGAGTTTCAACACCGTCGAGGTTTAACTCATTGATTCCACATTCCACCATATCAGCTTCCAGATGACAGGCACCCTCTGTGTTGAGCTGGATGGTGCGGATTCCGATCTCATCCATTCTCTTCGCATCGAAATCTGTGAACAGGTCACCTTCGATGACAGCAATCTTGCTCTTATCGACCTTCGCATGGGCGAGGGCATTCTCTAAGAGAGTTGTCTTTCCGGATCCCGGAGAGCCAAGAAGGTTGAACATACGGATACCGCGTGCAGTCAGAGCGCTCTGGTTTCTTGCAGCGATCTCATCGTTTTTGCTTAATACATTTTTGTTTACAGTAATTGTTTTCATATCTATTCTCCACGAAATGTCTTTACATACATCTGAGACGTTCCGGTCAGAGTGTCGTCCGATTCCAGACGGATCACAGCATCTTCCATAATGGTCTCTTTTTTCATGACATCAAAATAGAAGTTCAGCTGGCCTTCGTGAAGGCAGGAATATGGACCGACAGAAATCACGATCTCATAAATTTTTTGAATGTCATTCTCAATTGCCGCTTCTGACACAATGTCCATGATCTCACGGCATACAGCTCCTTCATGCATAATGTTGCCTCCGGATTACAGTTTTTTCGGATTCTTTGTCTTAACAAAGACATCACGTTCGTCCTTCACCATCTCACGAACGTCAAACTTACACTGGTTCACGCACTGGCCACAGCCGATACATTTCTCATAATTGAAAACAAGTTTCTTTGCTTTCTGATCATAATATGTAGCTTCAGTCGGACAATACTTTCCGCAGATGTTACAGCCAACACACTTGCTTTCGTTGATCATCTTCGGGCTGTAGAAGGAGCGAGTGTAGATCTTACTGAGAGAACCTGTTTTCCAGCGGCTGTAAAGGAGACAGCAGTCTGTACAGCAGTTGCAGATTACCATTTCATCTTTATCTGCATTGTTCGCATAGTGGAATGTAGTGTGGATACAGCCTTTTTCTTCAAAGGAAGCTAACATATCGATCGCCTCTTCCTTTGTAATGCGGCGTGCACCACCATTTTCTACCATCTGTGTGCTGATCGCACCGAAGGACATACATGTTTCGAGCGGGAGACCGTTCTCACACGGATCCATGTCATTGATATTCTTGTACTGGCGGCAGAAGCAGTTCATGATAGCCAGCTCGTCGCCATATTTTTCGATCAGTTTGTAAACTTCTCCGGCCGGGAGTGTCTGCTGTTCGGAGGTAAGCGGCTTGTTCAGAGCCACCTCTTTTAAATTGCCTTCGCTCACATATACGGAAGTACGCGGCGGAATACCCTGCTTTCCGAGATTTGCAGTTTTGTGGTCATTTAAGAAACGCATCGGAAGAACATTCATCGTTCTTAATACGCCCCAGAACTCTACGAACTTATTGATAACAGCAGCGCGCTTTTCTGTCAGTGGACCGCCTGTGGCAAACTCGATCCAGCCCGGGAAGATCGGAGATAACTCGTATAAGTGACGTTCCTTTTCACTGTGCGGATGTACAAACGCCATGACAAGAATCTCTTTCCAGAATGCTTCCCAATCTTCTTTTGTACCGCCGTACATCTTGTGGTAACCATTTCTTAACTGACCGACGGTGTGCGGTTTGGTACCCATCGCGATCAGGTAGTCCAATGTCTTTTCATCCATGGCGAGATCAAACATTTCAAGGATTGGTTTTTTCGCCGGAATGTTTGCGGAAGACATGGAGTTCATTAAATCGATCAATTGTTTTACTTTTTTCTCTGGTAAGCTCATAATAAATCCTTTCGTCCTTTAGGAATTGGTTTTTGAATTCTTTGACATCGCGTTTTCATTACTACATTACCACATTTTGAAAACTTTGTAAATCATTGAAAGTCAAAGCTTCAAATCAAAAAACAGCATTAGAGAATCGAGTTGACTCCCCTAATGCTGTTTTTATCCATTTTGTATCACCTGTTTCCTATACTATATAGATTAATTTGCCGGCTTCGGAAGTGTGAAAATAAATTCTGTTCCTACATCTTGTGTGCTGACCACGTCGATAGTTTCACCGTGTGCCTGAATGATATCCTTTACGATCGCAAGACCCAGTCCGGTTCCTTTCTTATCCTTACCTCTGGAAATATCCGATTTGTAGAATCGGTTCCAGATCTTATTAATGCTTTCTTTCGGAATTCCCACACCGGTATCTTTGACAGAAATGAAAACTTTTCCGTATCGTACATGAGAACGGATGAAGATCACGGAATCCGGATGGCTGAATTTGATCGCATTGTCGATCAGATTGTAAAGTACCTGCTGGATTTTTCCAAGATCTGCGTAAACGATCTGTACATCATCGCTGAATGTCAGATCCAGAACAATATTTTTGGTATGACAGGTTCCTTCGAAAGAGGCTGCTGTATCTTTGATCACGCGGTTAATATCGAAATTGCTTCGCGAAAGGAATCCCTTGCTGTCCATAGAGCTAATGGCCAACATACTCTGGGTCAGTTTATTGAGACGTTCCGTTTCTGCAATAACGATATTCAGGTATTTATCATAAAGCTCCGGAGGAATGGTTCCATCCAGAATGGCTTCCAGATATCCTTTGATGGAAGTCAGAGGAGAGCGGAAATCGTGGGAGACATTGGCAATGAAGGAACGCTGATAGTCTTCCATCTTGTTTAACTCGTCAGACATATAGTTCAGTGTGTTGGCCAGATAGCCCATTTCGTCCGTAGAATTTACTTTGATCGTGTAATCTAGATTTCCGTCTGCGTATTCTTTGGCTCCGGCAGTGATGCGCTTCAGTGGAATATATACGATCTTCGTGAAGACCAGAAGAATGATCAATGACAGCAAGAAAATGATCGCAGAAGTCACGTATACAATGTTTAGGATTTCATTCTGCTGTGCAGTAACTTGCGTCATAGGAAGGTGCACAACTACATATCCGTAGGTATTAAAGTTTCCGGTGATCGGAGCCAGAACGGAGAGAACAGGGGAGTCAAATGCCCCCCAGAACTGTCCGGTCATGTAAAAGTTATTTCCTCCCGCTGTAGGATCAAATCCATTGATCAGCATTCCCACGTGGGATTCGGGAGATGTCTCTGCGATCACCATACCTCGGTTGTCGATCACCCAGACTTGTGTTTTTAAGTAAGTGGCAACAGCATCCAACTGAGGTTTTGCTGTTGTCAGACTGACATTTTTTCCCTGGTAGATATCGCTGTATGTGGAGGCCAGAAGGTTGGCTTCATCGTACATGGTGTTGGCCATTTCTTCGACCAGATACAGTTCTGTGACATGGGAAGAAAAGGTCGCAATGATGATGAATCCCAAAAGTCCGAACAGCAAATATCCAAGGATAAATTTACTGTAAAGAGATTTTGTCATCGTTTGACCTCAAATTTATAACCGATACCCCAAACGGTAGCCAGGGACCAGGAGTCGTTGTCTTTGATCTTTTCACGTAGACGCTTGATATGAACGTCAACCGTTCTGGTGTCACCAATGTACTCGTAGCCCCAGATATGATCCAGAAGCTGTTCGCGGGTGAATACTTGGTTTGGAGATGCAGCAAGGAAATAGAGAAGCTCCAGTTCCTTTGGCGGCATATCAACGGAGCGTCCTTTGTAGAGGACGGAGTAGTTGGTCAGGTTTACGACCAGATCCGGATACTCTACGAACTCACCCTGCTGTTTTGGTGTTGATGGTGTCGGAGCCGGAGCAGCTTGGTAACGGCGGAGAACGGCCTTTACGCGGGCAACCAGCTCTTTGGAATCAAATGGTTTGATCATGTAATCGTCAGCTCCAAGCTCCAGTCCCAGAACCTTATCGAAAATCTCGCCCTTTGCGGAGAGCATGATGATCGGGACCTGGGAGGAAATGCGCAGTTCTCGGCAGACCTGGTATCCGTCGATTCCCGGAAGCATCAGATCCAAAAGGACCAGATTCGGCTTGAAGTTCGGAAATTCGCGGAGTGCAGATTCGCCGTCGCCAACGATCAAAGTTTCATAGCATTCTTTCATCAGATAAAGAGAGATCAGTTCCGCGATGTTGGCATCGTCGTCTACGATCAGGATTCTCTGCTTATCAACCATGTGGAATAACCTCCTTTACTTGAATGTTACAATGGTCACGCCTGTGTCGCCTTCGCCAAAGTCGCCCAGACGGAACTCTTTTACATATTTTAATTTCTTTAAGTGCTTGTGAACGCCGGCTTTTAATGCACCGGTTCCGCGGCCGTGTACCACGCGGCAGTTCGGAAGATGCGCCAGATATGCATCGTCCAGGTATTTATCCAGTACCGGAATTGCTTCGTCTACAGTCATACCGATCAGATTAACCTCCGGAGATACGGAGAAGGACTTGGACATCTTGATCTTACCGCTGCCGGTATTGTTGGTGCGTTTCAGATTTTCCAGACCCGGTCCGGAAACTGCCTGCTCATCCAGCATTTCCAGATCTTTGATATTCACGCGGGAACGCATGATACCCATCTGAACGAAGAGATTTCCGTTGGCATCCGGAAGAGTACTTACAGTACCTTTCAGATTCATAGAGAGAACCTTCACTCCGTCACCGATCTTGATCTTCTTCGGAGAGATCATCTTCTTCGGACCCTTTTCATTCTTAAGGCTTAAGTTCTTGTCAACTTTATCCAGTTTTTCACGGATTTTGGTACGCTCAGCTTCCAGCTCTTTTCCTTTGCCTGCACCTGCGCCCTGAGCCAGTTTGTTGATCTGTTTGATGGTCTGGTCCGCAGTTTCTTTCGCTTCACGGAGAATCTTCTGAGCCTCTTCGTTGGCGTTGCGGATGATCTTTTCCTTACGCTCGTCGAGACGGTCCTCTTTCTGCTCAAGATTTTTCTTTAATCGAGCGATCTCAGATTTGTACTCTGCGATCTCTGCACGCTCGCGTTCAATGGTTACACGGCTGGCTTCGAGGTTTGCAAGCAAGTCTTCAAACTGCTCGTCATTGCTTTCAAGTCTGCCTTTTGCATCGTCAATGATATACTCAGCAAGACCGAGTTTTTTGGAAATAGCAAAGGCGTTACTCTTGCCCGGAATACCGATCAAGAGACGGTAAGTCGGACTCAGTGTTTCTACATTAAACTCACAGCAGGCATTTTCCACGCCATTGGTTGTCAGGGCGAATACCTTCAGTTCGCTGTAGTGGGTGGTAGCCATGGTGCGACACTTCATGTTGTGAAGGAAGGATAAGATCGCGATCGCGATCGCAGCACCTTCCGTTGGGTCTGTACCGGCGCAAAGCTCATCGAATAGGCAGAGAGAATTACTGTCCGCTTTATCGAGGATATTTACGATGTTAGTCATGTGTGCAGAGAAGGTACTTAAGCTCTGCTCAATGCTCTGTTCGTCACCGATGTCTGCAAAGACTTCTTCAAAGACTGCCAGTTCAGAACCGTCGAAAGCCGGAATCTGAAGGCCAGCCTGGCCCATCAGGGTGAACAGACCTACTGTTTTTAAGGAAACCGTTTTACCACCAGTATTCGGACCTGTCACGATCAGAAGATCGAAATCCTTTCCGAGATAAACATTGATCGGAACAACCTTCTTCGGATCCAGAAGCGGATGGCGACCGTCTTTGATATTGATATATCCGCGTTTATTGAACTTTGGCTTGGAACAATTATAATGCTTTGCGAGAGCCGCTTTCGCAAAAATGAAATCTAATTTTGCGAGAAGCTCATAGTTCATAGTGATTTGCTCAATATACGGAGCCAGATCCAGACTCAGTGATGCGAGGATGATCTCGATCTCCTTCTGTTCTTTGATCTCCATCTCACGCATCTCATTGTTCAGCTTAATGATCGCCATAGGCTCCATAAATAAGGTGGAACCTGTGGAGGACTGATCGTGGATCATGCCATTAAACTGGCTTCTGTATTCGGCTTTGACCGGAAGACAGTAACGTCCGTCGCGCATGGTGATAACAGCATCCTGCAGCATATTACGGCTGGAGTTTAAAATGGAGTTCAGCTGTGTGTGCACGCGGTCTGCGATGACCTTCATCTGACGGCGCACCTGGCGGAGACCCGGACTCGCATCATCAGCAACCTCTTCTTCGGAGATAATGCAGCGAGTGATCTCGCTGTTGATCGGAGTCAGCGGTTCCAGAGAGCGGAACATACCATCCAGAGAATCATCCGGAAGCTCGGTATTTTCTGCATGGCGTCCGTAAGCTTTCGCACGGTTGGCGCATGTCAGGAGAGCGCTGATGGAAAGAAGTTCATGAATGCTCAGAGAGCTTCCGATTTCCAGACGTTTTAAGGAATCGCGTACATCATGGACCCCTGCAAAAGAAAGATTTCCTTTCATACGCACACGGTTTACCGCATCCGCGGTCTCTGTCTGGCTCTGGACGATCTCATCAAAATCTGCGGACGGTTCCAGTTCGCGACAAAGTTTTTTGCCCGGTTCAGATGCTGCATAGTCGGTTAGTTTCTCTATGATCTTGTAGTATTCTAATGTTTTTAAAACTTTTTGATTCATACACATAAATCCTTTCTTATACGATACGAGTATACCATAAAGAGAGCGACAATGCTACACGGACTTTTTCTCCCGTGGGCTGCACATTTTCCTTGCATAATATCCTTAAAAAAATTATAATGATGGGGAGAGGAGCTGTAGGGAAATGACAGGTTCGCCAAATGAAAAAAACTTTATGCGAGAAACAATCGTAAAACCGAAAGAAACGAAAAGCCGTAGGGCAGGAAGAGCATTCTGCCTTGTTCTTTTTGCGGTCATTTTGGGAATTGTTTCGGCGGTCAGCTTTGTTCTTTCCATTCCGTTTGCGGAAAAATATCTTGGAAAAGAGACGACAGCTCCAAGCACTCCGATCACGATCGAAAAAGATACAGAGCCGGATATGACAGCGACCATGGAGACTATGGAATCAACAGCTCCGGAGACGCAGCCGCAACCGGACTATGCATTGGAAACGGATGAAGAGTCCATTCGCAGAATGGTGCGAGAGGAATTAAAACAGGATGGCTGGACAATCGAGAAAGTCAAGGGATTCAATCAGGTTCTTACCGGAATCGCAAAAGATGCGGATAAAAGCATTGTTACCGTTTCTGCAGTAAAGCACCAAAAAGACTGGTTTGATAATCCAGTGGAAAGTACAGGCGAATTTGCAGGTGTGATCCTGGCGGTAAATTCCGGAGAGATCGTAATTCTGACGGAAGAACACGCAATTGAGGATGCAGATGTGCTGAAGATCAGCTTTGGAGACGGAGCTTCTGCAACGGCCTGGGTAAAACAGACCGACGAAGTTGCCGGGATGGCAACAATTGGTGTGAATCCGGCAGAACTGGAAACAACGACAGTAGAATGGATCGAGCCGATGGTATTGGGTAATTCTTACTCTGTCCAGACGGGAGATCTGATCATTGCCGTGGGAAGTCCGGCCGGACGTGTACATTCCATGAAACACGGAAGCGTCACTTACATCGCATCTGGCGTGCAGATGACAGATGGACAGGCACGCGTCATTTATACAGACATTGAGTGCAATAAGGAGACGGGAACCTTCTTCCTGAATCTGTCCGGTCAGCTTGTAGGCTGGGCATCCACCTTATTTGATACGGAAGACGAAACAGACGGTACATTAGTCATGTCCATCTCTGAATACAAAGGAAATTTACAGAAGTTGAGTAATGGGATCGCGATTCCATATCTCGGCATCAAAGGCCAGGAAGTAAATGAGGCCATGCAGGAAAGTGGAATTCCGCGAGGAGTTTACATCATGGAGTCGATCGCAGAGGGACCGGCATATCAGGCCGGTATCCAGAACGGCGACATTCTGACAATGATTCAGGGTGAAAAGATCGAGACGATCCGTGATTTCCAAAACAAGGTAGAAAGCATGAAGAGCGGAGCCGAGATCACGGTGGTCATTCAGAGAAAAGGAATTAACGAGTACAAAGAGATAGAATATCACATGACAATCGGAGCCAGGTAGTTTTTGCCTGGCTTCCTAAGTTAATTAGAAGGAGATTTATTATGAAATATATTGAGACATTCCGTGAAGGAATGCATGTGTCAGATGTGTATCTTTGCAAGACAAAACAGATCGCGCTGACAAAAAATGGAAAAGAGTATGGATCTGTTACATTACAGGATAAAACAGGAACGATCGACGGTAAGATCTGGGATCTCGGTTCTCCGGGAATTGGAGAGTTCAGCGCGATGGACTATATTTTCATCGATGCGGACGTGACCATGTTCCAGGGCGCGTTTCAGTTAAATATCCGTCGTGTACGCGTGGCTGATGAAGGCGAATTTTATCCGGGCGATTATCTTCCGATGACCACCAAGGATATCAATGCGATGGTACGTGAACTGGGACAGTACATCACAACCATCAAAAATGAACATTTGAGAAAACTGGCAGCAGGTTATTTTGTAAATGATCAGAAATTTATGAAGGCATTCTGCAGCCATTCTGCAGCGAAGAGTGTACACCATGGTTTCGTGGGCGGATTACTGGAGCATACACTGAGTGTTGTGAAAATGTGCGATTATTTCAGCAAACAGTATCCGAATCTGAATCGTGACCTGCTTTTAACAGCTGCCATGTTCCACGATATCGGAAAAGTAAAGGAACTTTCTTCCTTCCCGGAAAATGATTATACAGACGAAGGTCAGTTGATCGGCCATATCATTATTGGTGCCCAGATGGTTCAGGAGGGAGCTGCGAAGATTCCAGGTTTCCCGAAGAAGTTAGAGAACGAACTGGTGCACTGCGTGCTGGCACATCATGGTGAGCTGGAGTACGGTTCTCCGAAGAAACCGGCGCTGATCGAGGCGATGGCACTGAATCTGGCAGACAATGCAGATGCGAAGCTGGAAACCATGACAGAGATCCTGCGCGGAGCAGGAGATAACAACGGCTGGCTTGGTTACAATCGTTTCATGGAGAGCAATATTAGAAAGACGAGTGAGTTCTAATGGAAATTAAGAAGAATGATAAATTTGTGATCACGATCGAGGATATGAGTGAGGATGGAGCCGGTATCGGTAAGCTGGACGGTTATATCTGGTTCGTGAAAGATGCACTGATCGGAGATGTGATCGAAGCCTCTGCAATGAAGATGAAGAAAAACTATGGCTTTGCGAGATTGGTGCGGGTTCTTGAACCGGCACCTGGTCGTGTTGAGGCGAAGTGTCCGGTGGCGCGCGCATGTGGCGGCTGTCAGATGCAGGAACTGGATTACGCAGAGCAGTTAAAGTTTAAAGAGAAAAAAGTATATAATCATTTGAAGAGAATTGGCGGGATGGAAGAAATTCCGATGGAACCGATCATCGGTATGGAACATCCGTGGCGCTACCGCAATAAAGCCCAGTTCCCGATCGGAACAGGCAAAGACGGTCAGCCGATTGCTGGTTTCTATGCGGGTCGTACTCACTCTCTGATTCCGGTACCGGAGCTGGATTGTCTGCTTGGATGCGAAGAGAACAAGGATCTTCTTTGTGTGATTCTGGACTTCATGAAAGAATTCAAGATCAGCGCATACGATGAAAACCTGCACAAAGGTCTCGTTCGTCACGCGCTGCTGAGAAAAGGATTCTCCAGCAATGAGCTGATGGTCTGTCTTGTGATCAACGGAAACAAACTTCCGCACGCGGAGCAGCTTGTGGAGCGTCTGCTGAAACTTCCGATGAACGTGGCAAGCATTTCTCTCTCTGTAAATAAAGAAAAAACAAATGTTATCATGGGAACTGAGATCATCAATCTCTATGGTCCGGGTTACATCACAGATAAGATTGGCAATATCGAGTACCGCATTTCTCCGCTGTCCTTCTACCAGGTAAACCCGGTTCAGACCGAGCGCTTGTACGGAACCGCATTGGAATTTGCAGATCTTTCCGGTGGCGAGACCGTATGGGATCTTTACTGCGGAATCGGAACCATTTCTTCTTTCCTGGCACAGAAAGCCGGAAAGGTGTACGGTGTTGAGATCATTCCGGAGGCAATCGACGATGCGCGCGCAAATGCAGAGCGCAACGGCATTAAAAATGTGGAATTCTTTGTGGGAAAAGCAGAGGAAGTTCTTCCGGAACAGTACGAAAAAAATCAGGTGTACGCAGACGTGATCGTTGTGGATCCGCCGCGTAAAGGCTGTGATTCTGTTTGTCTCGATACCATCCTCAAGATGGCTCCGAAGAAAGTGGTTTACGTGAGCTGCGACTCATCTACGCTGGCGCGAGATGTGAAGTATCTCTGCGAGAACGGCTATGAAGTGAAGCGCGTGCGTCCGGTGGACATGTTCCCGATGAGCGGACATGTGGAGACTGTGTGCCGCTTGGATCGAAAATAATCTTTTGGGAAAAATACGGTGCAGGTTGCTAATAGAGCTGCTTGCACCGTAAGAAAAAGTAACTTGTTTGTTGGCTTACGGGTCATAGTAATAATTTTTTTGTTATACCGTAAAACAAAGAAAAGTTATGTAACCTAGTCTATAAATATCTAATTTTTTACGGTGAGAATCAAATTCTTATTCATTCAAACCGTAAAAATCTTAATCACATCATGAAAAGTAGTAATTACTTTTTAAAAATTACGGTTCAAAAGGATTTTGGCCAGTTCAAACCGTAAAATCTAAAAACTCTCAATATTAGAAGGAAAAATAAGTGAAGAAGTTGGAGCAAATCAAGCAAACTTGTATAGAAATGCTAGAGGAACTTGATGATTTACAGAAGAAAATCGAAAAATCGTTGCGAAGAGGGCCGGAAGGAACCTTGAACCTATCGACGTCCAATGGCAGCAGTCAATATTATCATAAAACTCAAAAACATGAGAAAAAGGGAAAATACATTGAAAAAGGAAATTTCAAGTTAATTAAAGCACTCGCACAGAAAGACTACGATTTACGTATGCTTAAAGAGATCGAAATTCACAAAAAGCATTTGCAAAAAATAAGGATGTATTTGCCGGAGAAATGTCTGGATGAAATATATTCCTCACTTCCATTAGCGAGGAAGCAATTTGTAAAACCGTATGTTGTTCCGGATGATGAATATGTGAAAGAGTGGTTAGAGGTAGAATATGAGGGAAACTCATATCTGACAAAATTTGCCGTACATATGACAGAACGAGGAGAACAAGTTCGTTCGAAGTCAGAAAAAATAATAGCAGATAAATTATACGCCATGGGAATTCCGTATCGATATGAATATCCTCTTTATATAAATGGATTCGGAACGATTTACCCGGATTTCACAATATTAAAAGTTTCAACGAGGGAGGAGTTCTATTTTGAGCATTTCGGAATGATGGATGATCCGGAATATAGCAGAAAGGCAATCATGAAATTACAGACGTATGCAAGAAATCACATCTATCCGGGAAATCAATTGTTAATGTCCTTTGAAACATCGAAAACACCTTTAGATATATTATATATCGAAAAAATGTTGAACGAGTTTATTTTGGACTAACCAAAAAGAAAGGTTCGCTCCAAGGTATTGAACGAACCTCTCTTTATATATTATTTTTTAATAACCTGACACATCTCGACACCATAATATTCAAAACATCGGATCGCATCCGCATCGATCCTCTCGCCACAAACCACAATCGGGATCGCAGGCGGGCAGGAGATTCGAGTGCTGGCCAAAACATGTCCAAGACTGTCCTGGATCGTTACTTCTTCTGACATTGCGAAAAGTGCTTCGCGAATAGAGCAAACCTGCTCTGGTTTGGATAACATCGGCGATTTCTTGTCAATCGTATCCTTGCGAGGGATTGAATAAAGTACCTGCGCCAGATAATCCAAATCCTGCTTGGAAATCTCCGGAGTCAACATGAAGACTACAAAATCCGGATCGGCGAATTCGCATACAATGCCCTTATCAAGTAAGAGCTTGGCTAAATCCTCTCCCGTATAACCAAAGGATTTTGGAGCGATTGTAACCTTTAACGGTTCATCGCCGAGCAATTCATAACCAGATCCAGTCAACGATAACTTCAACTGCTCAACCAGCTCCACAAAATCAGCCAGTCGCTCTGCATAGCCTTCCGCAAGATATCGATTAGCAGCATCCAAAGACTGCATGATCAGATAGGAAGGACTGGTCGATGCAAAAAGTGACAGCGCTTTTTCTGCCTGCTGACAGAAGATAGCAGGTGCTTGTTTGGAAATATGCAGATAACCTCCACCTGTCAGGACCGGCAACGTCTTGTGTGCAGAGTCACAGCAAATGTCAGCACCCAGTGCGATCGGATGCCTGTTTTCCGGTAAAAAGTTCAAATATGCGCCGTGAGCATTGTCAACCAATAACAGAACTTCGTGTTTATGACAAACTGCACTGAGTTCCGCTATATCAGCGACATTGCCCAGATAGTCCGGGCTTGTGATGTATACCGCCACCGGCTTATTAGGATGGTTAAGGATGTGGTCCAGATATTCTGCAGTAATTTTACAGGACACCAAACTTTCCCAGTTTTCCGGATACAACCAATCTACTTGCAGATCTAACAAGGCAGCAGCTGTCATAAACGTATGATGAGCGTTACGTCCTGCTAAAATCCGAGGTTCCTGACCGATGGATCTTGCATACAGGACTGTCAGATACAGCATTGCACGAATGGATAAGGAAGATCCTTCCGTAGAATATTTCGTAAGCGCAGTTCCAAAAAGGCGGGAAGCATTTGCCTCACTGTCTTTAATGATACCGTCTGCACGATAAAGTACGTCAGCCCCGTCAATCTCTGTAATATCCAGGTGTTCTACACCAAGAGGCCCCATTCCCTTGTGGCCCGGCATATGTAATCGTAACTGTCTGCTGTCCGCATAAGATCGGACAAAATCACAAATCGGAGTATTCATTAATCATTTCCTACGGCTTTTAATGCCTCTAACATGATCGCGCATTCCATACGTTTGCGGAATAATTCACAGCCATCTTTGTAGATGCCTTTAATAGAACCTGTTGCATGGTATGCATTGGCTGCACAACCGCCGGAGCAGTATAATTTTGCCCAACAGTCATGACATTCCGGACGGGCATATACGTTACAGGAAGCGAATTCCTGCTGCACTTCGTGATTTGTCACGCCATCCCAGATATTTCCGAGTAAGAACTTCTCATCACCAACAAACTGGTGACACGGATAGAGATCACCCCACGGAGTAACTGCCATGTACTCTGTACCGGATCCACAGCCTGAAACGCGCTTGTAAATGCACGGACCGCTCTTGAGATCAATCATATAGTGATAGAATGTAAACGGTTTGCCTGCTTTGCGACGCTCATGCATAAGTTCTGCCAGTTTCTCGTACTGATCCATAACGATTGCAAGATCTTCTTTTGTTAAACGGCTCGGGTCATCCTCTCCGCAAACAACCGGCTCCATGCTGAGCTCTGTGAAGCCAAGATCCAGCATCTGCTGAATGTCATTTAAAAAGTCCGGATTTGCGTGAGTGAAAGTTCCACGCATATAGTAATTTTTATTTCCGCGAGCCTCTACAAATTTCTGGAACTTCGGAACGATCTTCTCCCAGCTTCCGTTGCCTGCGTAGTCTACGCGATAACGGTCATGAACTTCTTTACGTCCGTCCAGGCTGAGTACCACATTGCTCATTTCGCGGTTGGAAAACTCGATCACATCGTCATCAACGAGGATTCCGTTGGTAGTGAGTGTGAAGCGGAAGTTTTTGCGACATTCCTTTTCGCGGGAACGCGCATAAGCAACTAATTCTTTTACCACGTCAAAATTCATTAGCGGTTCGCCGCCGAAGAAATCCACTTCCAGGTTGGTACGGCCGACAGAATTCTCGATCAGGAAATCCAGAGCCTGCTTACCTACTTCAAAGCTCATCACTGCACGTTCACCCTGATATTTACCCTGACTTGCAAAGCAATATTCACAGTTCAGGTTGCAGGTATGCGCCACATGCAGACAAAGAGCCTTTACAACGCCTGCTGTTTTCTGCTTCAGATCGTTGGCGATCGGAGCGAAGGTATCCGGTGTGAATAATTTGCCGGCAGCTTTTAATTCCTCGATTGCAGCAAAACATTCATCTAGTTCCTCCGGTGTTACATCTTCGCGGTCGGAATATTTTGCTAAAAGCTCTTCTTTGATTTGTTCCTTACTTTTGTGTTCGTACATCTCGATCATGTCGTAAACAACTTCGTCTACCACATGAATGGAGCCGGAACAAATGTCGAGGACGATGTTGAGTCCTCCTAATTTATAACAATGAATCATGATAGTTCTCCTTATTTATGATGAAACTATAAAATTTGAGTAACATCTGTATATATTTCCACAGTAGAAAACGCCACCTGATCGGCGGCGTTTTACTTACATGTGTACATGTATTACTGTCTTGTGTTCTCGCACGGCTGGTTTGCTACGCCACAGCTAGTCTTGCAAGCGGACTGGCAAGAAGTCTGGCACTCACCACAACCACCATTTTTTGCGCTATCACAAAGGTTTTTTGTTTCTAAAGTTTTGATACGCTCCATACTGGCAACCTCCATTAGTATTACTTTGTTTTTATTAAATCATATTTTGGTTTTCAAGTCAATTAGTTCATTCTTGTAAAGTCTAATAAATTTTTCGTTTTTATTTTAGAAAATAAAGGGCTCACTCATTGTGAAACAGGAAAAATAGAGCTATAATCAACGCAGTATATTTGAATGAGGTAACACAAATGAAGCAAGGAAACTTATTAACACAAATCAAAGAATCCTTCCGCGAGGATTCCAAATTTAAAGTATTTTTACTTTCAATCGTGATCACAGGATTATCCTACGGCCTGTATAAAGGAATGATCGACAACTTCCTGGCTGAGATCGTAGGAATGGGAGAGATGGACCGTGGTGTGTCAGAGTTCTTCCGCGAACTTCCGGGTGTACTGTTAGTGTTCATCTTGGCAGCATTTTACATGCTGTCAGCGGAAACCATGTACAAAGCCGGAGCGCTCATCATGTTGGTCGGTATGGCGATGCATGCAGTCCTTCCACCGTCAAAAGTATTGATCACATTGGCAATTTGCGTATACTCTCTCGGTGAGCACATTCAGCTTGGTATGAAGAGTACGCTTGGTCTGCAATATGCAAAGCCGGGGCGCGGAGGTGTTGCACTCGGCCTTATGAGTTCCACCAACCAGATCGGTACCCTTGTGGGTTATCTGGTTATTGTGCTCGTGTTCTCGATCTTTACAAAAGACCAGCCGTACACCGTATTCTTTGCGATCGCGGCAGTATTAGCCGGAGTCAGTGCAATCTGCTCCATGCAGGTTACAGGAAACAGTAAGACAGACGAAACCAAGCGCCGCTTCTACTTTCACAAAAAATACAACAAATATTACATGCTGGAAATGTTCTACGGAGCGAGAAAGCAGGTATTCTTCACATTTGGACCATATGTATTGATCTTGTTCTACGGGGCCAATGCGGCACAGATCAGTCTGCTTCATGCAGTTTCTGCAATCGCATGCTTCTATATGGCACCGATCGTAGGAAAGATCATTGATAAATTAGGATACAAGATCGTTATGATCAGCGATACCTTGATTCTTGTAGTGGTATGTTTCTTCTATGGATTTGCGCACCGCCTATTCCCAATGGAGATTGCATTCCTGGTTTGTTGCGTAAACTATGTGTTGGATTCTGTAATCTCACTGGCATCCATGGCTTCCAACCTTTATGTACAGGATCTGGCCGACAATCCGGATGAGACAAAAGCAACGATTTCTACAGGTGTTTCCATCAACCATTTGATCACGATCTTCATCGCTCTGTTTGGTGGTTGGATCTGGAAGACACTCGGTATGGAATTGCTGTTTATCTTATCAGCGATTTTAGGTCTGTGCAACAGTGCTTATGCAGCAACGATCAAGGTGAAGAAAGAAGCTGCATAATTAGGAAAACGAGTGAAAAACAGGAGGTTGTATGCAGTATCGCAACGACAAATATGGAAATAAAATTTCAGTTCTGGGCTATGGATGCATGCGTTTTACGCAGAAAGCCGGTCGCGTAGAACTGGATAAAACAGAAAAGGAAATTCTCGCTGCATATGAGGCAGGTGTCAATTACTATGACACCGCGTACATTTATCCGGGCAGTGAAGCTGCATTGGGTGAGATCTTGGAGCGCAATCAGATACGCGATAAAGTCAATATTGCGACCAAACTTCCCCATTATATGATCAAGTCGAGAGAAGATGCGGAGAAGTATTTCCGCGAGGAATTAAGAAGACTTCGTACGGATCATGTGGATTACTATCTGATGCACATGCTCACAGATGTGAAAACCTGGGAGCGATTAAAAGGATTGGGAATTGACACCTGGTTAAAGGAGAAGGTGGACAGTGGGGCTATTCGTCAGGTGGGATTTTCCTATCATGGAAATTCCGACATGTTCTGCCAATTGATTGATGTTTATGACTGGGATTTCTGTCAGATTCAGTACAATTATCTGGATGAGCATTCCCAGGCGGGAAGAAAAGGTCTGCATCATGCTGCAGAAAAAGGGATCCCGGTTGTGATCATGGAGCCGTTACGTGGTGGCAGATTGGTCAATAACCTTCCGGAAAAGGCACAAAAGCTGTTCAAGGATTTTGAGGTCAAACGAACACCTGCAGAGTGGGCATTCCGTTGGCTTTGGAATCAACCGGAAGTGACTTGTGTTCTGTCTGGAATGAATTCACTGGAAATGGTGCGTGAAAATGTGAAGAACGCAGCAAATGCCAAGGCTGGTGAATTTGGAGAAAAAGAAGAAGCATTGATTCGGAAAGTGGTCGAGGCCATTAATGAAAAAATGAAGGTAGGCTGTACCGGATGCGGTTATTGTATGCCATGTCCAAAGAAGGTCGACATTCCGGGAACATTTTCTGCTTACAATAAGCGATATACCGATAATAAATTAAGGAGTCTGACAGAGTATTTGATGTGTACAGCTCTCCGAAAGGACTCTACATCTGCAGCGAATTGCGTGGAGTGTGGTCTTTGTGAGAAACATTGTCCGCAGGGCATTCCGATTCGACAGGAATTGAAGAATGCGCGGAAGGAATTGGAAGGTCCGATCTA
>JAZTZT010000206.1:0-12111 GCA_045637605.1 Pilosibacter sp. | reverse complement strand
AATACATACGGTACCGGATGCTTTATGTTGATGAACACCGGAGAAAAACCGGTATTTTCTAATAATGGATTGGTAACGACCATTGCCTGGGGATTGGATGGAAAAGTGGAGTATGCATTGGAGGGTTCCATTTTCGTGGCGGGTGCTGCGATCCAGTGGCTGCGCGATGAACTGCGTATTCTGGAAAAGGCATCCGATTCTGAGCGACTGGCAAAGGAAGTGGCAGATACCAACGGTTGTTATGTGGTTCCGGCGTTTACCGGACTTGGTGCTCCGCATTGGGATCAGTACGCAAGAGGAGCGATTCTGGGCCTGACCCGGGGAGTGAATCGAAACCATATTATCCGTGCGACTCTGGATTCTCTTTGTTATCAGGCAAACGATGTCCTGAAAGCCATGGAGGCGGATTCTGGTATCAAACTGGCCGCACTGAAAGTAGACGGTGGTGCATGTGCCAATAATTATCTGATGCAGACACAGTCTGATATCATCAATGCACCGGTCAAGAGACCGAGCTGCGTGGAAACAACTGCGATGGGTGCTGCATATCTGGCAGGACTGGCTGTGGGGTATTGGAAAGATAAAGATGAAGTTCGAAAGAATTGGGCCATCGACCCGACATTTGAACCGCAGATTGATGAAGCGAAGAGAGAAGAGATGGTGAGTGGCTGGGATAAGGCTGTGAAACGATCCTATGGTTGGGCATAGATCACTGCAAACTGTTGAAAAAACTGCTTGCATTTTCCTGTATAGTATGTTATTATACTAGTGATATTATAAGTAACTGGCAAAAAGAGTGGACGAAACAAAAGTCCACTCTTTCGTTTTATAACTTTTGTGAAAGGTGGTGGAACGGACATGGCTAAGAGAGACACATATGAAAGCAAGGTTGAGGCTTATTTACTTCCGATCATGGAAGAGCACAACTTTGAACTGGTTGATGTTGAGTACGTGAAAGAGGCAGGTATGTGGTACCTGAGAGCTTACATCGACAAAGAGGGTGGCTTCACAGTAGATGACTGTGAGATGGTTTCCAGAAAATTAAGCGACTGGCTTGATGAGAAGGATTTCATCGATGACAGTTATATTCTGGAGGTAAGTTCTCCGGGTCTTGGAAGACCGCTTAAGAAGGAGAAGGACTTCAAGAGAAGCATGGGCGAGCAGGTAGACATTAAGTTATACCGTGCGATCGACCGTCAGAAAGATTTCAGCGGAGCACTCTGCGCTTACGATGAGAAAACTGTTACGATCCAGTATGAAGATGGATCTACAACTACATTTGATAGAAAAGATATTGCCTTAATTCGTCTGGCATTCGATTTTTAAAGGAGGATAAAAAATGAACAAGGAACTGTGGGGAGCAATGGATGTCCTGGAAAAGGAATATAACATCAGCAAAGAAACATTGCTCGAAGCCATCGAAAATTCCCTCATTACAGCTTGCAAGAACCATTTCGGTAAGGCTGATAATGTAAAGGTAGTGATCGACCGTGAAGGCTGCGACTATTCCGTATTTGCAGAAAAAGAGGTTGTTGAAGTTGTTGAGGATCCGGTAACACAGATCAGTCTTGCAGATGCAAGAATGAGAGCTGCGAGATTCCAGATTGGCGATATTGTTCAGGTTGAGATCAACTCCCGTGAGTTCGGTCGTATCGCAACTCAGAACGCTAAGAACGTGATCTTACAGAAGATCCGTGAGGAGAGCAGAAAGTCCCAGCTCAACGAGTGGCAGTGTAAAGAGAAAGAAGTTGTTACAGGTATTGTTCAGCGTTACATCGGAAGAAACGTAAGCGTAGACCTTGGCAAGATCGATGCGATCTTACCGGAGTCTGAGCAGGTAAAGGGCGAAGTATTCCAGAGAACAGAGCGTATCAAATTATATATCCTCGAAGTTAAGGATAACCCGAAGGGACCGAGAATCTCCGTGTCCCGTACACATCCGGACCTCGTAAGAAGACTGTTCGAGGCAGAGATCGCAGAGGTACGTGACGGTACAGTTGAGATCCGTGCGATCGCTCGTGAGGCAGGTTCCAGAACAAAGATCGCGGTTAGCTCCAAAGACCCGAACGTTGATCCGGTAGGTGCATGCGTAGGTTTAAACGGTGCTCGTGTAAATGCGATCGTAAATGAACTTCGCGGCGAGAAGATCGACATCATCAACTGGGATGAGAACCCGGCATTCCTCATCGAGAATGCATTAAGCCCGGCAAAAGTTATCTTTGTTGCAGCTGATGAAGATGCAAAAGAGGCTCAGGTTATCGTTCCGGACTACCAGTTATCTTTAGCAATTGGTAAAGAAGGTCAGAATGCAAGACTTGCAGCAAGACTTACAACATATAAGATTGATATTAAGAGCGAATCTCAGGCGAGAGAGCTCGGCCTCTTCGATGACCTCGAGATGGGTGAGTATGAAGACGGTTACATGGAGTATGAAACTGAAGACAGCCAGGAGACTGTTGCAGAAGCTGACGTTACAGAAGAAGTTTAATTTGATTCTGAAGAAATAAGGAGTGAAAGGAATTCCATGGGTACAGAGAAGAAGATCCCGCAGAGACAGTGTATCGGCTGCGGCGAGATGAAAAATAAACGGGACCTGATTCGTGTCCTGAAAGATACGGAAGGTGCAATCTTCATTGATGTGACCGGAAGAAAGAACGGACGCGGAGCGTACCTCTGCCCGTGCATGGACTGCTTCAAAAAGGCAGTGAAAGGCAAGGGACTGGAGCGTTCCTTCAAGATGGCAATTCCGAAAGAAGTATACGAGAGTCTGGAAAAGGAGATGGAGAAGATTGGATAACAGATCAAGGGTTTTCGGTCTTTTAGGACTGGCAGCAAAGGCAGGAAAAGTAAAAAGCGGAGAGTTCTCTACGGAGAAAGCAGTGAAATCCGGCATGGCATTTCTTGTGCTTGTGTCAGAAGAAGCATCGGATAATACAAAAAAAATGTTCCGGAATATGTGTACATTCTATGAGGTTCCTTATTATGAATTCGGAAGTAAGGATGAGCTCGGCCACGCATTAGGCAAGGAGATGCGAGCTTCCCTGGCAATCCAGGATGAGGGCTTTTCCAAAGCGATTATGAAGTTATTGTAGTAAGCTTTTTTGTAATGATTGCAGTGAAAGCGAGGGTAACAAGTTGGCGAAAGATTTAGAGAAGGTAAATAACGAGGTTAAAGATAGCGTGAATAACGAAGATGTAAAGATGAATCCGTCCGCAGACGGAACACCGGCTCAGCCGGCGAAAAAGAGAATTGCGGCTGTTTATCGTCCGCAGAACAGTGCTCAGCAGAAGAGCCGTCCGAGCCAGGGTAAGAACCAGGGTCAGGGCAGACCGCAGGGTCAGAAGCCGGCTGCAAAGCCGCAGGCTGAGGCAAAGGCAGAGACAGTTGTAAAGGCAGCTCCGGCTCCGGCAGAAGTGAAAGAAGCAGCACCGGCAGTTGAGACAAAGGCTCCGGTTCAGGAAAATACACAGGCAGCTCCGGCAAACCGTGAGGGTGGCCAGAGAAGAGAAGGCGGCTACCAGCAGCGTGACGGCCAGAGACGTGAGGGCGGTTACCAGCAGCGTGACGGCCAGAGAAGAGAAGGCGGCTATCAGCAGCGTGATGGTCAGAGACGCGAAGGTGGTTTCCAGCCGAGAGACGGTCAGCAGCGTGATGGCCAGAGAAGAGAAGGCGGCTATCAGCAGCGTGATGGTCAGAGACGCGAAGGCGGCTTCCAGCCGAGAGATGGCCAGAGACGTGAGGGTGGTTTGCAGCCGAGAGACGGTCAGCAGCGTGATGGCCAGAGAAGAGAAGGCGGCTTCCAGCCGAGAGATGGCCAGAGACGTGAGGGTGGCTTCCAGCCGAGAGACGGTCAGCAGCGCGACGGCGGTTTCCAGAAACGCGACGGCGGTTTCCAGAAGCGTGAAGGCGGCTTCCAGAACCGTGACGGTTTCAACAAAGATAAAGATGCTCAGCAGGGCAGAGAAGGCGGCCAGCAGCGCGGCGGTCAGAGAAGAGACGGCGGCTTAAGCATTCCGAAGCCGACATTTGAGACTCCGATCAACCAGAAACAGCAGAATACAAAAGCAACAAAGAATGCTTACAAGAAAGAGCAGGATGCAAAGAAAGACCGCGACGAAGAGATGAGAGGCGGTAAGAACGGCAAGGGTGGCAAGGGCTTCAAGGCTCCGGTTATGCAGGCTCCGAAGAAAGAAGAGGCGAAGGTTGAAGAAGTTAAGACAATCGTTCTTCCGGAAGTAATTACCATCAAAGAACTTGCTGAGAAGATGAAATTACAGCCGTCCGCGATCGTTAAGAAATTATTCTTACAGGGTACGATCGTAACGATCAACCAGGAGATCGACTTCGAGAAAGCGGAAGAGATCGCTATGGAATACGACGTTCTTTGCGAGAAAGAAGAGAAAGTTGACGTGATTGAGGAACTCTTAAAAGAGGAAGACGAGAGCGAAGACGATATGATCACAAGACCGCCGGTAATCTGTGTAATGGGTCACGTTGACCACGGTAAAACATCCCTTCTGGATGCGATCCGTTCCACAAACGTTACTGCAAGAGAGGCAGGCGGTATCACACAGCACATCGGTGCTTACACAGTAGAAGCAAACGGTCAGAAGATCACATTCTTAGATACACCGGGTCATGAGGCGTTCACAGCAATGCGTATGCGTGGTGCACAGTCTACAGATATCGCGATCCTTGTAGTTGCAGCTGACGACGGTGTAATGCCGCAGACAATCGAGGCGATCAACCATGCAAAAGCTGCAGAAGTTGAGATCGTAGTTGCTGTTAACAAGATCGATAAGCCGAGTGCAAACATCGAGCGTGTAAAACAGGAACTTTCCGAGCATGGTCTGATCCCGGAGGATTGGGGCGGAACAACTGTATTCTGTCCGGTATCCGCAAAGACAAGAGAAGGTATCACAGATCTTCTTGATATGATTCTGTTAACTGCAGAAGTAAAAGAGTTAAAGGCAAACCCGAACCGTAAGGCAAGAGGTATCGTTATCGAGGCACAGCTTGACAAGGGCCGTGGTCCGGTAGCAACTGTACTTGTTCAGAAGGGTACATTAAAGGTTGGTGACTCTATCGCAGCAGGTTCCTGTTACGGTAAAGTACGTGCGATGATGGATGACAAGGGCAACCGTGTAAAAGAGGCAGGTCCGTCCACACCGGTTGAGATCCTTGGTCTGAATGATGTTCCGAACGCAGGTGAGATCTTCGTTCACCACAAGAACGAGAAGGATGCAAGAGCATTCGCTGAGACATTCATCGCAGAAGGCAAGAACAAACTTCTTGAAGATACAAAAGCAAAATTATCCCTTGACGATCTGTTCTCCCAGATTAAGGCCGGCAATGTAAAAGAACTTCCGCTTATCATCAAGGCAGACGTACAGGGTTCCGTAGAGGCAGTAAAACAGAGCCTCGTAAAACTCTCCAACGAAGAAGTTGTGATCAAGGTAATCCACGGCGGTGTTGGTACGATCAACGAGTCCGACGTTACACTTGCATCCGCTTCCAATGCGATCATCATCGGTTTCAACGTTCGTCCGGACGTGACAGCGAAGTCCATCGCAGACAGAGAGAAAGTAGATATGCGTCTCTACCGTGTCATCTACCAGGCTATCGAAGATATCGAGGCAGCTATGAAGGGTATGTTAGATCCGGTATTTGAGGAGAAGGTAACAGGTCATGCGATCGTTCGTGCAACATTCAAGGCTTCCGGCGTGGGTACAATCGCAGGTTCCTATGTAACAGACGGTGTGATCACACGTGGCAGCAAGGCAAGAATCACACGTGGCAAAGACCAGATCTTCGAAGGTCCGCTCGCATCTCTTAAGAGATTCAAAGATGACGTGAAGGAAGTTAAGGCAGGATACGAGTGTGGTCTTGTATTCGAGGGCTTCAGCGACCTTCAGGAAGACGATATGATCGAAATCTATATCATGGTAGAGGTTCCGAGATAATAAAGATATCAGGTAATCCATAAGGCTTCGGCTCCCGGCGCAAATGAGCGTCAGGAGCCGGGGCATTACGAGTTTATAATGATTGTGATTAAAGGAGTATCATGAGAAAGAACAGCATTAAAAATACAAGAATCAACGGTGAAGTTCAGAAAGCACTGAGCGAGATCGTTCGTGAACTGAAAGACCCAAGAATCCATCCGATGACAAGCATCGTGCTTGCTCAGGTAACACCGGATCTGAAATATTGCAAAGTTTACGTGAGCGTACTGGCTGATGAGGAGCGTGCAAATGAGACAATTCGCGGTTTAAAGAGCGCAGAAGGATTTATTCGCACGCAGCTTGCAAAGAAGATCAACCTCCGCAATACACCGGATGTAACATTCGTTCTTGATCAGTCCATCGAGTACGGTGTTCGTATGTCCAGACTGATCGACGATGTGACAAAAGACCTTCCGGAGGAGACTGAGGAAGACGAGATCGAGGAGTAAGAATGGGAATTCTGACAGAAGCATTAAATGGCAAAAAGACCGTGGTCATTTTAGGCCATGTGAATCCGGACGGTGACTGTGTTGGTTCCTGTCTGGGAATGTACAACTATCTGACAGAAAATTTTGAGGAACTGGATGTGACTGTATGTCTGGAATCCCTCAGTAAAAAATTCGAATATATCAAGGGTTATACCGGTGCGTGCACCGAGTTTGATCCGGAGAAGAAATATGACCTCTGTATTACCCTGGATGCCAGCGATGTAAAGCGCCTTGGCTCCTTTGCACCGTATCTGGAGACTGCAGAATACAGCCTCTGTATTGACCATCACGTGACAAATGCGGGAATGGCAAATGTCAACGTGGTTGACGCAGATGCGAGCTCCTGCTGTGAGGTTCTTTATGGTCTTTTAGACCCGGAGATGATCAGCGAGGCAGTTGCAGAATGTCTGTATACAGGAATTATCCATGATACAGGTGTATTTAAGTATTCCAACACATCCAGAAAGACCATGGAGATCGTTGGCCGTCTCATAGAGTTTGGGATTGATTTTCCGCGTATTATCGATGGAAGCTTCTATATGAAGTCTTATGGTCAGTCCAAACTGCATGGCTGTGCGCTGTTAAACAGCGAGCGAATCATGGATGACAGATGCATCTATACAGTGGTTACTCAGGAACAGCTGAAACAATTCGGTTGTACTGTAAAAGCGACAGACGGAATCGTGGATCAGCTTCGCGTCATCGATGGTGTGGAAGTTGTGATCTTGCTCTATGAGACAGGTAATCCTTCCGAGTATAAGGTGAGTCTCAGAACCAACAGCGATGTGGATCTTGCGCGGATCGCAGCCGTATTTGGTGGCGGCGGTCATGTGAAGGCGGCAGGCTGTACAGTGACAGGAACCGTGGATGAAATTCTGAGCGGTGTCAAGGAGCAGATCGAGATCCAGTGGGAAGAACTGGGAACGGTGTAAATATGTACGACGGAATTATCAATGTATACAAAGAAAAAGGCTTTACGTCCTTCGATGTGGTTGCGAAGATGCGTGGAATTCTGGGTCAGAGAAAGGTGGGCCACACAGGCACACTGGATCCGGCAGCGGAAGGTGTGCTTCCGGTTTGTGCCGGAAAGGGAACCAGACTCTGCGACATGCTGACAGACCACGATAAAACATATCGTGCAACGATGCTGCTTGGCGTTGTGACCGATACACAGGATACAACAGGAACAATCCTTGAGGAAAAAGATGCATCCCATTTGACAGAAGAGGAAGTGCGTGAGGCAATCCTGTCTTTCGTAGGCGATTATGATCAGATCCCTCCAATGTATTCTGCCCTTAAGGTAGACGGAAAGAAGCTTTATGAACTGGCCCGCGAGGGTAAGGTGATCGAGCGAAAGGCGAGACCGGTGACGATCCACGAGATCGTGATCGAATCCATGAATCTGCCGGAAGTGGTGATGAGTGTATCCTGTTCCAAGGGCACTTATATCAGAACATTGTGCAACGATATCGGTGAAAAACTGGCGGTAGGCGGCTGCATGAAAGAACTTCTGCGTACCAAGGTGGGACGCTTTGTATTAGAGGAGACGCTGACCCTTGCCGATTTACAGAAGTTAAAAGAAGAAGGAAGATTGGAAGAAGCAGTCTTTCCTTTGGAGGCGGTATTTGCGGAACTTCCGGAAATCCGTGCGACAGAAGAAGGTTTAGACAAGCTGATGAAGAATGGAAATCCGTTCCGTTTTAAGGGGATCGGACCGGTTTCCGATGGTGACGCATATCGTGCATACAGCATGGATGGTCAGTTCATCGGTGTTTACGAATATTCGGAAGAAAAACACATGTTTTATCCGAGAAAGATATTTTTAGGGCAGTAAAAATGCCCGGACTTGGGAGGAAAGCGACCAGTATGCAATATATTGTAAATACAAAAGAATTTCATATTGCAGAGCCGACGGTGGTCAGCATCGGTAAATTCGATGGTTTACACTGTGGACATAAGAAGCTGGTGGCAGAGATGATGAATTACCGGGTTCAGGGCAGAAAGGCTGCCATGTTCACATTTTCTACGCCTCCGGGAACTCTGGTGAAAGGAAAAGTGCAGAACGTGATCATGACAAACCGGGAACGAGAGCAGTTGCTGGAAGAAGCGGGGCTTGATTATCTGGTGGAGTATCCGTTCGATGAAGAAGTCCGCACCATGGAGCCGGAGAAGTTCGTATCCGATATTCTTGTTGGAAAGATGAATGCGCAGATCATCGTGACAGGTCCGGATTGCCGGTTTGGTTATAAGGCAGCAGGAGACCGGGCGCTTTTGGAGACCTTGGCACCGAAGTATGGCTACCGCTATATCGTGGTGGAAAAAGCAAAGGATACCGATTACAAGATCATCAGCAGCACATATGTCCGTGACTTGCTTGCAGACGGACAGATCTTAAAGGCAAACAAACTGCTGGGATACCGTTATTATATTACGGGAATTGTGGAGCATGGCAATGCCATCGGCCACAAAAAATTGTATCCGACAGCCAATCTGGTACCGGCTCCGGAGAAACATCTGCCGAAGTTTGGAGTGTATGTATCTCGTGTAACTGTAGACGGAAAGACTTACGCAGGATTGTCCAATGTGGGGAAGAAACCCACGATTGAAGGCGAAAATCCAGCCGGAGTGGAGACATACCTCTATGATTTCGATGGAAATCTGTATGGAAAAGAAATAAAGGTGGAACTTCTTGATTTTGTACGCCCTGAGATGAAGTTCTCTTCGATCGAAGAGTTAAAAGCTCAGCTGGATTATGATATTAAAATGTGCAGAGATCTGTATGATGAATTCTTACAGAACGTTCTGTAGCAGAAAGAAGGAAACCGATATGGAAACAAATCAGTTAAAAAAGTATTGTGTGATCGGAGTCATCGCGACGGTGGTGTGTCTGTTTGTAATGAATGTAAAAGTGGTCATTGCTGCGGGGACGGCTGTGTTTTCAGCGGCGGCTCCTTTACTTTTAGGTGTTGTGATCGCCTACATTCTCAATATTCTGCTAAAGAAAATTGAGCGATATTACTTTCCAAAGACGAAGGATCCGCGTGTGATCGCAAGCCGCAGACCGGTCAGCATTGTGCTGGCGTTTTTGGCGTTGGCTGTAATCGTAACATTGTTGATCAACCTGGTGGTTCCGGAACTGGTGTCTACGATCCGTTTGATGGCGGAGGAAATCCCGCCTGCGGCTGAGGCCGTACGTCTGTGGGCGATCGAGCATTCCGGAGAGATCCCGGCGATTCAGGAGTCTCTGCAAAATCTGAACATTGACTGGGATGCAACGATCCGTAAGGCTTTGGAAGTGCTTGCTGTAGGTGCCGGTGATATTTTCAGTTCCGTTGTGACGGTGATCGGCGGATTATTCGGAACGGTGGCACAGTTCGTCATTGGTACGATCTTTGCGATCTACATTCTGAGTTCCAAGGAAAAGCTGGCAGAGCAGGCGGACAATCTGATGAAGGCGTATATGAAGCCGAAGACCAGAGAAAAGATCCTTTATGTAGCTGGTACCGCTCATGAGACATTTTCCAGTTTTATCGTCGGTCAGTGCATGGAAGCCGTGATCATTGGTTCGCTTTGTGCTGTTGGAATGCTGGTGTTAAAGATGCCGTATGCGGTTATGACAGGTACTGTGGTTGGTGTAACGGCTCTGATCCCGGTGGTTGGTGCGTATATCGGCGCTGTTGTAGGTGCATTTATGGTATTTACGGTAAATCCGCTGCAGGCGGTCATTTTTATCGTATTCCTATTGATCTTACAGCAGCTGGAAGGAAATCTGATCTATCCGAAAGTGGTCGGTTCCTCCATCGGACTTCCGGGTATGTGGGTGCTGGCAGCAGTAACCATCGGCGGAGGTGTATTCGGGATCGGCGGAATGCTTCTTGGAGTGCCATTGGCGGCTTCCGTCTATAAACTGTTGGAAGCAGATGTGCAAAAGCGGATCAGTAAGAAGAAGTAGACAATACACATATTATTTATAGAAGAAATGAATATCCTATAGGAAGGATATTTGATGAGGGAAACATGGAGAAAAAGAAGGAAGAAATGAGGGCAGAGAAGAAACATGTTCCGGTTGCGGGTGTGGCAGCGGCTGTCATCATTCTGACAGCTGGGGGCGGCTTTGGATTTTATGCATCGAAAGCTGCGGCATACAACGATGCCTTCTTGCCAAATACAACGATCAATGGCGTGGATGTGTCCGGAAAAGATGCAGAAGAAGTCAAAGCTATGATCGAGGAAGAGATTGCCGGCTATGAGATTGCAGTTATAGAGCGTACCGAAGTCGGAGAGACGATTAAAAAAGAAGAAATCGGACTGCGTTCCGTATTTGACGGCAGTCTGGAAACAATCATTGAAGAGCAGGAACCGTGGAAATGGATTACAGCTCTCTGGACACCGGCTGCTTATGAAATTGACACTATGTTAATTTATGACGAGGCAATGCTTGCAGAGCGAGTTCATGCACTTGCCTGCATGAATCCGGAAAGCATGGTTGAGCCGCAAGACGCCTATTTGACAGGATATCAGAGTGCGACTGCCAGCTATGAGATCATAGAAGCTGTTGAAGGAACAGAACTGCTGGAAGCAGAAGTGCGCAAGGCAATCGCAGATGCAGTCACACAGCTTTCTGCTGAAGTCAATCTGGATGAAGCCGGATGCTATACAAAACCGACAAAATATGCAGATGATCCGGAACTTGTGACTCTGGCCAATGAATTAAACCGTTATGTAGGGGCAGCTGTCAATCATACATTTGGAGATACGAAAGAAGTGTTGAACGGAGATACGATCCACAAGTGGCTGACTATTGACGGTACAACTGTAACATTGGATGAGAGTCAGATTACCAAGTATGTGCGTGCCCTGGCAAAGAAATACAACACGGCCTATGGCTCCAGAAAAATGAAGACCTCTTACGGTGTGGAAGTGACTGTTCCTGCAGGACCGTACGGTTGGAGAATGAATGAATCGAAAGAGGCCGCGGAGATTCTGGAAGTGATCAATTCCGGAAATCAGGTTACCAGAGAACCGGTGTGGCTGCAGAGAGGTGCAAGCCATGGTACTTATGATTATGGCGATACATACGTGGAGGTCAATCTGACCGCTCAGCACATGTTCTTTTATAAAGACGGTGAGTTGGTCGTGGAGGCGGATTTTGTGTCCGGTAAATCTTCAAAAGGCTGGGATACTCCGGGTGGAGCTTATCCATTGACATACAAGCAGAGAAATGCGACACTTCGTGGAGAGGATTATGAGACACCGGTATCTTACTGGATGCCGTTCAATGGAAATATTGGTCTTCATGATGCGGATTGGAGAGCTAGTTTTGGTGGAACATTATATAAAAATAACGGTTCCCATGGCTGTATCAACCTTCCGCCAAAGGCAGCACAGCTGATCTATGAACAGATTTCTGCAGGCGATCCGGTCCTTTGTTACCATTTGGACGGAACAGAATCCAAAACAACAACGAAGGCAAGTGATGTGAAGGTGGGAGGAAGCCCATCTGTAATGAAGCCTACAGAAACGAAGCCGACAGAAACGAAACCGGCAGAGACAAAACCGATAGAGACAAAACCGGCAGAAACAAAACCGGCAGAAACAAAACCGGTGGAAACAACTGCGG
>JAZTZT010000205.1:0-2652 GCA_045637605.1 Pilosibacter sp. | reverse complement strand
TGAGCCGGAACGGAGGAGGAACCTGCGAACTGTGCGTCGGAGTGCATACGACCCATAGTATCTGTCATACCATAGGAAGCCGGACCTGCAGCCATGTTATCCGGGTGAAGTGTACGACCTGTACCACCACCGGATGCTACGGAGAAGTATTTCTTACCTTTTTCGATACATTCTTTCTTGTATGTACCTGCTACCGGATGCTGGAAACGTGTCGGGTTTGTGGAGTTACCTGTGATGGAAACGTCTACGCCCTCTTTCCACATGATAGCAACACCTTCTGTTACGTCATTAGCACCGTAGCAGTTAACTTTGGAACGAAGTCCATCAGAGTAGGATTTTCTGAAGATTTCTTTTACTTCGCCTGTGTAGTAGTCCATCTCTGTCTCTACGTATGTGAAACCGTTGATTCTGGAGATGATCTGAGCTGCATCTTTACCAAGACCGTTAAGGATAACGCGGAGCGGGTTTTTACGAACTTTGTTTGCTTTCTCTGCGATACCGATAGCACCTTCAGCTGCTGCGAAGGACTCGTGACCTGCTAAGAATGCGAAGCACTCTGTCTCTTCTTCAAGAAGCATCTTACCAAGGTTACCATGGCCAAGACCTACTTTACGCTGGTCAGCAACGGAACCCGGGATACAGAAGGACTGAAGACCCTCACCGATTGCTGCTGCTGCGTCAGCCGCTTTTCTGCAGCCTTTTTTGATCGCGATCGCTGCGCCTACTGTGTAAGCCCATTTTGCGTTCTCGAAGCAGATCGGCTGAATCTTCTCAACCATGTGATATACGTCTAAGCCTGCATCTTTTGTGATCTGCTCAGCTTCTTCGATGGAAGCGATGCCATAGCTGTTTAAAACTTCGTTAATCTGTTTGATACGTCTCTCGTAAGACTCAAATAATGCCATTTCTTTATTCCTCCTTATTCGTGACGCGGGTCAATAATCTTAACTGCATCTGCTACGCGGCCGTACTGACCTTTTGCCTTTTCCCATGCTGTGTTCGGGTCGTCGCCTTTTTTGATGAAGTCTGTCATCTTGCCAAGGCTTACGAACTGGTAACCGATGATCTGATCGTCAGCATCAAGAGCGATGCCTGTTACATAACCCTCTGCCATCTCAAGGTAACGCGGACCTTTCTTTAATGTACCGTACATAGTACCAACCTGGGAACGAAGGCCTTTACCAAGGTCCTCAAGACCAGCACCGATCGGAAGACCATCCTCGGAGAATGCACTCTGAGTTCTGCCGTATACGATCTGAAGGAACAGTTCTCTCATAGCTGTGTTGATAGCGTCACAAACAAGGTCTGTGTTAAGAGCTTCAAGAAGAGTTCTGCCCGGAAGGATTTCAGAAGCCATAGCTGCGGAATGAGTCATACCGGAGCAGCCGATTGTCTCAACGAGAGCTTCCTGAATGATACCCTCTTTTACGTTTAATGTCAGCTTACATGCACCCTGCTGCGGAGCACACCAGCCGATACCGTGTGTTAAACCGGAGATATCTGCAATCTGTTTTGCTTTTACCCATTTTGCTTCTTCCGGGATCGGAGCTGCACCGTGGTTAACGCCCTGTGCAACTGTACACATTTTTTCTACTTCATGTGAATAAATCATGTTTATAACTCCTTTCGATCACTGTATTTGTGAAAGTTATTTGATCAACCGAACTGCGATACAGATTGGCTGATCAATCTTGTTAAAAAAATCACATCACGTTCCGTTTCATTCTCTCACAAAATTACAAATTAGTCTATAGTTTTTTTGAGTTTTTTTGTTTCATTTTTTGTATCGTATACATGCATAAATGCTTACTGCATCTGAGTCTGCTGCCCTTTTGCCTTCTCTTTCAGTTCTTTGAGGACCTGTGCCATGATCACCACTGCGATCAAACTTGTCAATACATCTGCGATTGCCTGAGACATCTGAAGTCCAAGGATACCGATCATGCCCGGTAAGATCAGAAGCGGCGGGATCAGACAGATTCCCTGACGTCCGGATGACAAAAGGGATGCACGGAAACCGTATCCGATAGACTGGGTCAGCATGTTGGACATGATGATCCAGGCCTGCAGAGGCATCGTCATACACTGGAATCTCAGAGCTACCGTACCGATGGCGATAACATCCAGGTCATCCTTACGGAACATCGTTAATATCTGCTCTGCACCGAAGAAACTGATAGTGCCCAGTGTTGTGAGCATGATCACAGCAACTTTTAAGCAGAACCAGAAGGATTCCAATACACGGTCAAAGCGTTTTGCACCAAAGTTAAATCCACACACCGGCTGGAATCCCTGACCGAAACCGATCAGTGCAGAGTTGATGAACATCATGTAACGGCTGACGATAGACATTGCTGCGATCGCTGCATCGCCAAATGGATTGGCTGCTACGTTCAGGATGATTGTTGCCACACTTGCAAGTCCCTGACGACACAAGGACGGAACACCTGCATGGAGGATCGGTCCGAGTGTGTTGAACTTCGGTGTGAATTTACTGAATTTCAGACGGATGCAGCCTTCTTTCGTTGCCGTCTGGTACATCAGCAAGCTAAAACTGATACACTGGCTCACAGCGGTTGCAATTGCCGCACCTGCAATTCCCATATCAAATCCGAAAATCAGGATTGGGTCCAGGATCATGTTAATAATACC
>JAZTZT010000204.1:0-6606 GCA_045637605.1 Pilosibacter sp. | reverse complement strand
CACTGTTTAAATCAACAAAGTACATATATGTATACCTCCTTCTATTTTTCCCGAATCATCCCCCGGGCACATACCTTTTGGCGTCAGTTCCATATTGTTTTACGGTTGTCCGACGCCTTATATGTACATTTTATACAACTGTCCAAGTCAAAGCAAGATATTTTTCTCACTTTTGTTCATATTTTGTTCTTCTTAAGCAAAAAACGTGCGAAGACGCTCTGTAGATATGAGCATTTTCGCACGTTGTGTATTTTTGCACTTCATTGACTGCCACGATCCAGTTTTCGCTTCATGGCAAATCTGCTGATGCCAAGCAACTCTGCCGCTTTCGTCACATTTCCATTGCATTTCTTTAATGCCTGTTCCATGTAAATCTGTTCCAGAGCCATAACCTCCTGTTCCAGATCAACCGGGCCATCATTCAAGTCTTTGATTGCAAATGTTTCTCCTGTTCTCGCGTCCTCCCTCCAGTCCGGACGCCGAAACTCCACATGCTGTTCCAGCACATCACCGGCACTGAATAAGAAACACCGCTCGAATACATTCTTTAATTCACGGACATTTCCCTTCCAGTCATAGAGCATCAGCTCCCGCATAAATTCCGGATCGATCTTACTGATTTTCCGACTGAACATCTGATTATAGTAATTCAAATAATATGCACAAAGAGCCGGAATATCTTCACGTCGTTCCCTCAGTGGAGGAATCACGATTTCCATCACGTTGATACGATATAGAAGATCTTTGCGGAATTCACCTTTTTGTACACCCAGTTCCAGATTTCTGGCTGTCGCTGCAATTACGCGGGCGTCCACCTCAATGTCTTCAATTCCGCCCACACGCTTGAACTTTTTATGGTCCAGAAATGCGAGAAGCTTTGTCTGCATGGAAAGAGGCAGTTCTCCGATTCCATCCAGAAACACAGTTCCGCCTTCTGCCAGCTCGATAAGTCCCTTCTTCGTTCTCATGGCACCGGCAAAAGCGCCACGCTCGATACCAAACAATTCACTTTCCATCAGATTATCCGGAATCTGACTGCAGTTAATTCGCACCATCGGCTGGTCTTTTCGGTCACTGCATGCGTGAATCAAGTACGCCACAACCTCTTTTCCCGAACCAGTCTCACCACGAATCAGAACATTGATGGCAGAATTTCTTCCAAGGATTTCAATATAATTACGTATCTGCATTGCTTTATCGCTGGTTCCGACAAATTCTTTCACATCGCCTTCCAGAAAAACCTGAGCTCTGGGGCTGGTTTGTGTGTTGTTCATCCATTTTACCTCCTACGCTGCCAATGCATTTACTTGTTTCATTACTTATTTTCCAACGTACACTGTTTTCCAGCATCCGTCCTCAGTTTTCCACAACTGGTACAAACCATACTGTGCACCATCCACAAGGTTCACACCTTCCGATGCCTGAACAAGCACATTTTCCGCACCGTTTCTGTAGCCTTGGTGGACCATTCTGCGAACCAGGCGCTCCAGTTCCTCGTCTGTACAGAATTTAATCTTTAATATAGAGGTTCCGCATGTCACCATCTCGCTCTGGTCCAGTTCATAGTGATAATATTCATTCTCGCCCACAATCTCTTTTGCCGGTTCCTTCTCATACTCGATTCCAACCAACGTCAGACCCTTCGCAGGTGCTGTGTCTCCTGCTGCCGCTCTGTTTCGCGCCTCCAGGATTTCTTTCATGCGCTCCGGCGGATACATACCACTGCCAATTCGGATCAGTGTACCTGAGATAATTCTTACCATATTATATAAGAACCCATTACCTCTCAGACGGATGGTCACGATATCATCGGAGCCTTTGTCCACAGTTATCTCATAGAGAGTGCGGACAGTCTCCTCTGCCTGATGATTGGATGCACAAAAGCTTGCAAAATCATGTTCTCCGATTAGGTAAGAGGCAGCCTGTCTCATCTTCTCCACATCCAACGGATAGTGACAAAAATGAGCATACAGGCGTCTCGTCGGCACCTCAATCCGACAATTTAAGATTTTATATTCGTATGTCTTTGTGCAGTTCTGTTTTCTCGGATGCCAGTCCAAAGGAACTTCCTCGGAATGGACCACACGCACATCCTCCGGCAACCGCTGGTTTACTGCAAAACAGATCTTGTCTCCCGGCATACGGTTTTCCGTATCAAAAACTGCCACGTTGCCAAGTCCATGTACTCCCGAATCGGTTCTGCTGGCTCCAATGACAGAAACAGGCTCTTTCAGAAGGTCCGAAAGAGCTTTATTTAAAACTTCTTCAATTGTTATGCCATTAGGCTGGATCTGCCAGCCACGGTATGCGGTGCCATCGTAGGCAACCGTCAATTTGATTCGTTTCATATTTTTGTTCCTTTATTCTTGGATATACTACAAAGCAATCTTCATTCCAATCACAACTGCCAGATATGCAAAGCACACCAGATATGCCACTCGGTCACGTGCCTCGTAGCGAAGCGGTTTCATCTTAGTACGTCCATCGCCACCGCGGTAACATCTCGCCTCCATCGCCATCGCCAGATCCGTTGCACGACGGAACGCGGAGATAAACAGCGGTACTAACAATGGTACCATAGCTTTTGCTTTCTGAATCAAGTTTCCAGTCTCAAAATCCGCACCTCTCGCCATCTGTGCCTTCATGATCTTATCCGTCTCCTCGATGAGAATCGGGATAAATCTTAACGCAATAGACATCATCATGGACACTTCGTGAACCGGAACACCTGCTTTTCCAAGAAAACCAAGGCTCTTTTCCAGACCGTCAGTCAATTGATTCGGTGTCGTAGTCAGGGTCAAAATTGTAGAACCCAGCACCAAAAAGATCAGGCGGACTGCCATAAATGCAGCAAATTCTACACCTTCCCAGGTCATCTGCAGGAAGCCGATCTTAAAGATTGGAGTTCCTGGTGTCAGAAATAAGTTAAAGCTGACACTGATCAAAAGCAAAACGAGCACCGATTTCAAACCGCGCACCATGAACTTCACAGGCACCTTCGACATCCGGATCGCTGCCACAAGAAACAGCGCTGCAGCCACATAAACCAACAGGCTGTCTGCAATAAACAGGGATACAATATATGCCATAGTTCCGAACAGCTTGGTACGCGGATCCATCCGATGCAGTACCGAATCGATCGGGTAATATTGTCCCAGTGTAATATCTCTTAACATCTATTTCCTCCACAGCTTCAGGATCTCATCGCGCGCTTCTTCCACAGTCGTCACATCTTCACTGATCATGATCCCACGCGCACGAAGCGCCTGTACTACATACGTGATCTGTGGAGCCGCCAGCCCCATAGCCTCTAACTCTTTATAATGACGAAAGACCTCCTTTGGAGTTCCGTCAAACACTTTCTCCCCCTGATTCATCACAACCAGACGAGAGACATATTTTGCAACATCTTCCATGCTGTGAGAGACGAGAATGATGGTGATCTTCTGCTCCTCATGAAGCTTTGCCACAAGACCGAGGATATCATCACGTCCCTTCGGATCGAGACCGGCTGTCGGCTCGTCCAGGATCAGCACCTCCGGCTTCATCGCAAGGACACCTGCAATGGCCACACGGCGCTTCTGTCCACCGGAAAGTTCAAACGGAGATTGCTTATAAAAGCTCTCATCCAGACCGACCAGATCCAATGCTTCTTTCGCACGTGTCTCAATCTCTGTCTGAGAAAGTCCAAGGTTCTTCGGACCAAAACAGACATCACTGAATACATCAACCTCAAATAACTGATGCTCCGGATACTGGAACACCAATCCCACCTTACTTCGCAATGTCTTCATCGAATAACCTTCTCGGTAAATACTCTCTCCATTGTAAAGAATATCTCCATCCGTCGCCTTGAGAAGACCGTTTAAATGCTGAGTCAGCGTGGATTTACCGGAACCGGTATGTCCGATCAGGCCAATAAACTCGCCGTCCTCGATAGTCAGATTTACATTTTTCAGCGCATACTGCTGGAAAATCGTATCCTGACCATATATATGATTCAAATTTTTGATTTCAATTGCCATTTTTCCTATGCTCCATATTAGGATAACTTTGCTGCAAGTTCGTCCACAAGCTCCTCGATCGTCAAAATACCGTCCGGAAGCTCCATACCCGCTTGCTTCAGTTCATCTGCAAGCTCCGTCACCTGCGGAACATCCAGTCTATATTTCTTTAATTCGTTTACTCTGGAGAATACTTCCTTCGGTGTTCCATCCATCACGACCTGACCACCGTCCATAACGACCACACGATCTGCATCGATAACTTCTTCCATATAGTGCGTGATCAAAAGTACCGTGATCCCCTCCTGCTTGTTCAGCTCATGGATTGTTTTTATAACCTCACGTCTGCCATTCGGATCCAGCATCGCTGTCGGCTCATCTAAGACGATACAGCGCGGTTTCATCGCCATCACACCTGCAATCGCTACACGCTGTTTCTGACCGCCGGAAAGCTTATTAGGAGACTGTAAACGGTACGCAGTCATACCGACTGCTTCGAGACTTTTGTCCACGCGCTCCCAGATTTCTTCTGTCGGAACCCCCATATTCTCCGGTCCGAATCCTACATCCTCCTCAACCACATTACCGATGATCTGATTGTCAGGATTCTGGAAAACCATTCCGGCCGTCTTGCGAACATCCCAGAGATGCTCTTCATCGTTGGTCTTCATATCCGCGATATAAACCGTACCGTCAGAAGGCAGCAAAATGCCGTTCATCAACTTGGCAAATGTGGATTTACCTGAGCCATTGTGACCAAGGATTGCTACAAAACTTCCCTCTTCAATATCTAATGAGACACCACGCAGCGCATGGTTAATCTCCTCTTTATCATTTTCTTCATCATGTCTGATATAGTTAAATATCAGATTCACTGCACGAATAATTCCCATATTCTTCCTTTCTTTCTAAGGAAAATGCATACTTCTACAGAATACAAGTTTAGATGATATCAAAGCGTTCGTCAAGTGGATTGGAGGATTTCCAGAAATAAAAAGGACCGCAGATTTCTCTGCGATCCCCATCATATTTATCCTTTACGGGCGCTGCCATACACCGTTGTAATCCACATAGAATCCGCTGATATACTCATTTACTGCTTTATGGCCATCTGCATGGAAGAAGTAGTATAAACCACCAATCTCCTGCCATCCTGTCAGCATTGCACCACTTGCATTCAAGTAATATGTCTTACCATTGTCAGTCAACCAGCCTGTCTTCATGGATCCATCCGGATTGAGGTAGTACCAGATATTATTATTTAACAACCATCCTGTCAGCATATCACCTGACGGATTCAAATAATACCAGACGTTATTTACCTTCTGCCAGCCGGTCAGCATCACACCTGTATTATTGAAAAGATACCATTTATTATCGATCTTACCCCAGCTATCGCGCAGATAAGTGCCGTCCGGATAACGGAAATACCATTTTCCATCATTCTTGATCCAGCCAACCTGAACGATTCCGGATGTTGCACCACCTGTTACAGCCTCCGGAGTATCCACCTGCTGGCCCTGACCTGTACCATCTGATACTTCATCGTCATCCACATACATCTCGTCGGAATAGATCCACTCACTACCCTTTGCATATTCCTTTACATCATCATTTTTCGGAACTGCACGCACACGGAACTGATAATCACCTTCCTTTGTCATATACGGATAGAAATCATAAGAGGTGCTCTTCCAGTCACTTACGCGATGAACAATCTTATCATTTCTGTAAAGCTGGATCTGGTATGCCGCATCTGTCACACTGTCCCACTTGGCATAACCAAATTTATCATTTTTAAAATTCTCGCTAAGCCAACGCGGATCCTCCGGCTCTGCCAAAATACCTTCAACCTCATTGGTTTTTAATGTGATTACAAGCTGGTCGGCATCGTTACGACGTGCACTTACAAAAGAGCCGCCCTTTACAGTCACTTTTGAAGCTGTATAACTGCTCTTAAATGCATATTCATCCTCATCCGTAGATTCCAGAGTCACTTTAAGCTTATAGGTATCGCCAAGCTTTACCTCATCTACCTCTTTAGACCATTCAGCTTTTACAACCCCGTATTTGTTATTCTTCGGAACGATAACCTCAAAGGTATCTTTCTCTGCGCTGTCATCATATCCCCAATCCAGATTCGGAAGGTCATCTCCGTCCTGAAGATCAATATTGAGTTTTACACTTACGCTGCTGATCGTGGACGCCGCCATAACCGGCTGTGCCATCATCGCAGCCATCAATGCAGATGCAACGAGAACTTTCGTACTCTTTTTCGCTTTATTTAGAATATTACGTTTTGTCATAACATTTTCCCCCTGTTCTAAATTTATATTCGAACATACTTTTCGATGCTCTATATTCTACCTTAATTATAAACTTATGAAATCTGACCGTCAACTTAAGACTTTCTTTCAAAGTTGTGGTAAAACTGGGTAATTTGGGGCAATTTCGTGGCAAAGCAAAAAGGCAGATGGATAAACCACCTGCCTTAAAATTCAGATCATGTAATCGAATCAGTATTAAACTAACTCAAGCAGAACTGCCATTGCGCCGTCGCCCTTACGCTGACCGATCTTGATGATTCTTGTGTAACCACCGT
>JAZTZT010000203.1:0-3513 GCA_045637605.1 Pilosibacter sp. | reverse complement strand
TGGTATAAATATTGAAGATATGGTATAATGTCATCAGATGTTATACCATATTTTTATTTCATTAAAGGAGATTTATCATGGAAGCAAATAAGATGATGCAGATGTTAGAAGATACTGCTTATTACCGTGTAAGTGGTACAGAAGGCGAGTTAAAAGCTGCTGAATATCTGAAAGAGAAATGTGAGGAGTTAGGTTTTGAAGCGCGTATCGAAGCATTCGACGTTGCGATGACTGACATTAAGAAAGCTGTTCTGATCGCAGACGGTCAGGAGATTCCGTGTAAGGGATTCCGCCTTGCAGGCAACGCAGATATCGAAGCTCCGCTTTACTATATGCCGACAGATGATCCGGTATCCCTCATGGGCTGCAAAGACAAAATCGTTCTTTTAGATACAGGCGTTCCGTACTGGAAATATCAGGATCTTTTAAAGAATGGCGCTGTTGGTTTCATTACATACGACGGTAACGCAAACTTCGAAGACTCCAACATGGACCTCAAAGAGTTACGTCCGCATGTAAGCAACGGTGTAAAGATCCCGGGCGTAAATATCAATGCAAAATCTGCAATCGAACTGGTTCGCAACAATGTTCAGAATGTTCGCATTATCCTTGAGCAGGAAGAGTACACAGGTCAGTCCCACAACGTGGTAATGGATATTCCGGGTGAGACAGACGAAGTGATCGTTCTCACTGCACACTACGATACAGTACCGACTTCCATTGGCGTATACGACAACATGTCCGGAAGTATTGGTATCTTCGGTGTTGCTGATTACTTTGCTAAGAATCCGCATCGCTACGGTCTCCGTTTCGTATGGTGTGGTTCCGAAGAGCGTGGTCTTTTAGGCTCCAAAGCATACTGTGCAGCACACAAAGAAGAGCTTGAAAAAGTGGTTCTTAATGTAAACCTGGACATGATCGGTTCCATCATGGGTAACTTCATCGCTGTTTGCAGCTGTGAAGATAAGATGGTTCATTTCATCGAGTACCTGTCCGGTATCGAAGGTTTCGGCCTCAAGGCTCGCCAGGACGTTTACGCAAGTGACTCCACACCGTTTGCTGATAATGGTGTTCCGTCCTTATCCTTCGCGCGTATTGCTCCGAACCATACTGTTTCCATTCATAACCGTTATGACACAATCGACGTCATGAAAGCAGAAAATATGGCGAAAGACGTTGACTTTATCACAACATTTGTTGATATTATGGCAAATGCAAAGAAATGCCCGGTTTCCAGAGTGATCCCGGACAAGGTAAAAGATAAATTAGATATTTACATGGCTCGTAAGCGTGGTTAATATTTGAGCTGATGCAGGGAGCACCTTTTCAGGCGCTCCCTTTTTTCCCAGAAAGGAGTGTTTTTATGGGTAAGATCACACTGAAATGGCATGGCCATTCCTGCTTTTCTGTTACTGCTGACGACTACACAATTGTTCTGGATCCGTTTGCTGACGGTTCTGTTCCGGGTCTCCCGAACCTGGAACTGCATGCAAACTGCGTATTATGCAGCCACCAGCACAGTGATCATGGATGCACAGATGTTGTAACTGTGACCGAACAAGAAAACAGTCCATTCCGTGTTCTGAAGATCGATACATTCCATGATGACGAACAGGGCGCCAAACGTGGTCCAAATCGAATCCATATTTTGGAAGCATGCGGCATGCGTATCGTCCACTTCGGTGATCTTGGCTGTATGCTGACTTCCGAGCAGATCGATCTTCTGAAAAAAGCAGATGTTGTGATGATTCCTGTTGGCGGCTTCTATACCATTGACGCGGATCAGGCAAAAGAAATCGTTTCTATTCTGGGACCAAACGTTGTCATTCCGATGCACTACCGCTCTGACAGTTTTGGCTACCCGGTCATCGGGCGTCTGGAAGAGTTCACAAAATATTACAACAACATCGTAACTTACGAATCAAACACACTGGTGCTGGATGACGATACAAAGGCCCAGACCGCGGTATTAAGTTTATAATATGACAAGAACATTTCACATCACAACAAAACGAATTGGATTTTCCAAATGGTCTTCTGATGATCTTCCGCTTGCAAAACAGCTATGGGGCGATCCGGAAGTAACCAGATACATCTGTGCCAGCGGCATTTTCTCTCAAGAAGATATAGAAGCTCGACTTGCCAAAGAAGTGGAGAATGACATGGCTTACGGTATGCAGTACTGGCCAATTTTCGAACTGGCTTCCGGTGACCTGATCGGATGCTGCGGACTCCGCCCATACAATGACACTGTGTATGAGATTGGTTTCCACCTTCGTCCGGAGTTCTGGAGACAGGGCTTTGCATTAGAGGCTGCCACTGTTGCCATCGACTATGCGTTCACAGAACTGCATGCAGACGGACTGTTTGCAGGACACAATCCGAAAAATCTCGCTTCCAAGCATGTCCTTGGCAAGCTGGGATTTCAGTACATCCGAGACGAGTTTTATGCTCCAACCGGATTGTATCATCCATCCTACGAACTGAAAAATCCACACAAATAATTTCACCAAATAAAACAAGGAGCAAATGATCGAGGTTTCCTCATTATCTGCTCCTTATCTATTTTCGTCTATTCAGTTAGATGTGTCTTCTCCACTCTTCGAGTCGATATCTCTGCTTTTTCTTCGCATTTTTCAGCTGCTGCAGCATCTCCGGAATGTCTTTATTCAGATCTCCTGCCAGAACTACATAGTTGGAAGCATGGTTGGTACGGAAAACGGTTCCCGGAGAATCCACGTTCTTGAGAAACAGCTCCATCTCTTCCACGATCTCATCCGGAGTGATCAGTTCCATCTCTCCGCGTTTTACTTCTTCGTTCATCTGAGTACCTTCATACAGACGAAGAGTCAGGAAAGAAGCATACTCCGGATTCATCTCTGAGATCAGCTCTGCAGATTTGATCGCATGTTCACGAATGCCCTTTCTTCCGCCAAGACCGGAGATCAGTGTTACGGATGTTTTTAAACCACAGCGTTTTAACTTCTGACCGGCTGTAATGATCTGCTCTGCTGTTACGTTCTTATTGATGTGCTCCAGTACACGATCATCACCGGACTCTGCACCCAGATAGATCAGTTCCAGTCCGGCTGCTGCCAGTGCCTTTAACTCCTCCTCGGACTTCGCATGAACATCTCTTGCTGTTCCGTAAGAAGAAACACGCTCGCAGTGCGGGAATAATTTCTTCACATACGCAAGAAGTTCCAGAAGCACTTCTGTCTTTACTACCAGCGCATCACCATCTGCGAAGAAAATGCGGCGTACATTCGGTCCATAATATGCACGACATTCATCCAGATCGCGCATGATCTCCTCTTTGGTACGGATGCGGAATTGTTTTTCGCGGTACATGTTACAGAATGTACAGCGGTTGTGAGCGCAGCCGATGGTCACCTGGATGATCAGGCTGTATGCTTCACTCGGGGGACGGTATACAGTTCCCTCATATCTCATAATGGTTGACTCCTCCAATTAAAACTCGCCGAGGCGATCTAAATTCTTCATAATTTCAGC
>JAZTZT010000202.1:0-3286 GCA_045637605.1 Pilosibacter sp. | reverse complement strand
GCAACGTCTGCGATTACGTTTCTGCCGGAACCTGCGTTAACAGTACCAACGTTGATACGTGTCATACCGCCGGAATGACGCGGGATTGCATAGAGGTTCATGATCGCTGTAGCAACTGCTAACATAACGTTTTTACCCTTCTCCGGAGAACCACCTGCGTGTGCAGATACGCCGTGGAAGTAAACGTCATATTTTGTTGTAGCAAGGGAACCATGGCTGCCCGGAGATACTGCTACTTCTGCATCGTCGCCTCTTAAATCAGAAACGTGAGAACCGATACAGAAATCAACACCGTCAAGGTGACCATTGTCCACGATGGATTTCGCACCGCGAACGCCTTCCTCTGCCGGCTGGAAGATTAATTTGATTGTACCATGGAGCTGATCTTTGATCGCCATTAATGTCTTTGCAACACCGAGACCGATTGTCGCATGAGCATCATGACCACATGCATGCATCATACCATAGTTTACGGATGCGAAGCCTTCTGCTGCCGGACGATGACCATCATCCTGATCCTCGATTACGCCGAGAGCATCGATATCAAAACGCATTGCTACTGTCGGACCCTCACCACATTTGATGATACCGATAACGCCTGTCATACCGCCCTTTGTATACGGTAAGAACTCCGGATCGCCGCCTTGCTCGACTGCACGCTGATAGCTCTTCTCAAGTGCTGCTTCCTCCGGAACGCCCATTCTGGACTCTCTCTTACAAACCTGCTCACCAACAAGAACTTCATCAACGCCCATCTCTGTTAACTTACGAGCGATGATGGAAGAAGTACGCATCTCGAACCAACCGGACTCTGCGTATTTGTGGAAATCACGACGGATGCCCACTAATTCCTCTGTGATACCGTCTGCTGTCTGTACAATTTTCTCATACATTGTCATTGTTTTTGCCCTCCATAAATTACATTGTTGTGACCTACACCCCTGCAGTCACATATTTTATTTTCTTCCGGTTTCTTTCCCCCGAAACCGGCTATATTTACCGCACACCCTCCGAATTGTACGGAAAATTTTGAATTTACTTACCGCTTGCGCAGCATTCGTCCACCGTAACCGATCGCAAACACATTGCCATCTCCGTCTTTAAACAGTTTTACGTAACCATCTTTCGCAAATCCACGGACAAGTCCCACGTTCTCATTTACCATGATAAACGGCTGCACCTTTCCGTCAGCACGAAGACCAACAGTTCCGTCTTCCTCGAAGATCTCTACCACTGAATTCTGCACCTGACCTTCATCTGTGGAATAGCTTCCGATCGCTGCTTTTACAGTTTTTGCTGTCCACGGATTGTCCTGATACATTTCTCGCATGTCCACCGGATTTCTTCCGTGGTACATACGCATCGCTGCGTCTGCGATTGCGCTGACCGGAACATCCGATGTATTACAAAGGACGATGACACCGGCGCCAGCTTCATAAGACCATGACATATTCGATGAAACACCCAGCTGACTGCCTCCATGCTCCACGATCGTCAGATCATCCAGCTTTTTGGTTGCAAGACCCATGCAGTACCAGCTCTCCGGACGATACTCGATCGACGGTTTGCACATTGTCTGAACGCCCTCCCAAGAAAGGAGACGCTCTCCACTTGGAGATTTTCCTCGATTCAGATACATAGCCACAACTTTTTTCATGTCTGCCAATGTGGAACGCATCGCTCCAGCACCGCTGAGAACGAAACCGGAATTATAAAAATCTCTGCATCCGATCAATTCTCCATTGGAAACTTTATATAATACGGAAGAATTTTCTTCCAGGCGTGGTCTTAAATATTCGCAGCCGCTTCGGTCCATGCCAAGCGGGTCTAAAATATGCTTTCTCACATAGTCAGAGAAGCTTTTCTCTCCGCTGACTCTGCGTACCATCTCTCCCAGAAGTCCAAATCCGTCGTTGCAGTAACTCATATATGTGCCCGGTGCTCCACTGAGACCCACGCCCAATACCTGCTCATCCAACTGCTCCGCAACTAACTTCACGCCGATATCGGCCAGTTCTGTTACAAACGCCAGATCTCCGTCTTTTTCCTCGGAAAAACCGTACTCCGCTGCCGTCTCCTTGATTTGAATACGACCGGTCGGATAAAAACCGGCACTGTGATTCAGAAAATGACGCACTCGTACGGTCTTCTGATTCTTATTGGTAAACTCCGGAATATACTTGCTGACCGGATCGTCCAGATCCATCATCCCCTGCTCGCAAAGCTGCATCACAGACAACGCCACAAAGGACTTTGTCACCGATGCCATACCAAACATCGTGTCCGCGTCGATCGGGATCTGCTGCTCCGCGTCACGGTAACCGAAGAAATTTTCATAAGCTGTATTACCTTCATCGTCAATGACTGCAACCGCGATTCCGGCTGCGCCACTCTGCAATCTAATCTGCTTTACAAGTTCTTCGAAGAGGTATTTATTTGTATTATTGATTCGATTCATGATACTTACCTCACGTGCTTTATGCTAGTAGTATTTTACCATGAGGGAATGAGAGATACAAGCAATACTGATAATGTTTCCTAAAGTTATATTTTTGACAATTACTTCATTTGAAGTTTCATTAATAATGCCTCTTGAAGAACTTGAGAAAAATTCAGTTCCATCGCCATCGCAGCTTCGTTTAGCCACTCCGGAATGGTAAGCGTTTTCTTAATTGCTCTATTGCTATTCCGCTTTCGATATACCATCGTATCACAGACAACATAATTTACAAATTCCCCCACATCCAGATTGAATGCTGTTAATTCCGATGGCTTTGGTATTTCACGCTCTTCCTTTTCATATCCATACAAAACCAAAGCCAATGCATCTCTCGCCATTTCAAGTCCATCCTCAAGTGTATCACCACAAGTAAAACATCCCTCTAAATCAGGAAAGTTAATTGAATAACCACCAGCCTCTTCCGGTGTAAAAACGGCCGGGTATGCATATTTTGCCATGTGAACCTCCTATTATTTCCATATAGCTATTTTAAACCTGCAGTTTTCAAAATATTATTTAATGTTCCTGTCGGAATTTCTGCCTTATGCCGAGGAACAGTAAATTCCTTTTTTGATATCTCACTATACCATATATCATGTCGGCTTCCATTTCGTTTAATATAGCAGCCATTTTTTCGGAGAAGTTTTATCAGTTCTTGTGTTTTCATTCTACTCCTATTGTCTTTAGATTAACACGTATTTATACGTGTGTCAATGCGTTGCAAAATACTACTGATGTGAATTAATGTCTATTATACATTCATAAGCACGTCCTCCTTTCAGAAAA
>JAZTZT010000201.1:0-19078 GCA_045637605.1 Pilosibacter sp. | reverse complement strand
CCTTACAGAGGTCGCAAACGTCCTTATCGCGATCGGCGTAAGGGCGAATAAAACGCTGTGAAGCGAAGGTAGTCAGCCGTATTTTGAGATAGTACGGGAATTTTCTACAGATACTTCTATTTTATTTTTACTAAACTAAATACACATATTCTTGATACGACTTACACCAACTCATTGATCATTCTTGCTACAAGAGTCCTTGGAAGAACTACTGGTTTCCTGAACATGGCATGGATTTGTTCCTTCATTTCGACGGTATATCCGATGCAGTCCATAACGATCATATCGATGGTGTCCGGATCAATCTGTTCTTTGGCAGCGGTGAGGACCGGTTCGAGACCACTGTAAGGAGATGCTGCGATCACTTGTGCACTTTTTGCACCGCCTCGAAGCCATTTGTTAGTAACCTGAGGAATCTGGTCAGCAGATGGTGTCAGGATAGCCAGACGGGATTCTGGCATAGCGGCGGGGATAATGGATGTCAGGATTCGTTCCGGAAAAATTAGAGGTACAGTAGATTCGAAATCTTCCGGGAATTCACCGGTACAGAGGAAAAGAATCAGAGATACGCCCTGCTTTTCCAATTCATAAATACAGGTTTGCAGACGAGGGAGCACATGGGACTCGCCGAAGGTCACGGAGCTTCCATCACGAAGTCTGGACACGAGCACATGGTCATCCGGTCCGGATGGTGTGAAAGTCTCAATTTCCTCGCGTGATAATCCATCAAGTCCTCCTATCTGGATCACTTCAATAGAGTCCATAAGGATTTTTTCCATATCAGGCATCAAGTCTGTACGTGGGGATTGCCCCACGGTAATTGCTCCAATCGTTGTCATATTAGTTGTCCTCCCACTTGATTTTTTATAGTGTATTTTCTATTTACTGCATAAACTAAGTTTTTGCATATTCGCCCCGTATTTTTTGTGTGCTTTTAATCGAGTTTACTTCTAGATTACGGTGCTAATGAAACGTAGTTTCCGTTATACCGTAATCATGGCAAATAAGGCAAAAGAAACTACGGTGCGGTTAATCAAAATCATTTTTTGCACCGTAAACTACCATATATTGTAAGGTTATTATATCATAACAGATACGTGAGTGAAATGAAAAAACCTCCATACCGCCGGAAAATAGGACAGTATGGAGGTTTATTATTTCAAGGATGATTTATACATCATTTCTGCAAAGATCCTCAAAGGATTCCCTGCGAACGGCCACGTAATTTTCGCCGCCGGATAACATTACCACCGGCGGTCTGCCGAGACGGTTGTAGTTGGAAGCCATGGTGTAGTTGTATGCGCCAGTTGTGCAGACAGCAACGATATCACCTCTGCCGACATTGGACGGTACTGCGATGTGCTCCTGGATGATATCTCCGGATTCACAGCAGCGACCTACCAGATCACAATTGAAATCACAGAGCTCATTCATTTTGTTTGCTACGAAGCAAGTGTACTTGGAGCCGTAAAGGGCGAAGCGTGGGTTGTCACCCATGCCGCCGTCGATGGAAACGTAATTCTTGTATCCCGGAATCTTTTTCACAGTTCCTACAGTGTATAATGTCATACCTGCATCGGCAACGATACTTCTGCCCGGTTCCATGTGGATTTCAGGAACATTGATGCCGAGTCGTGCGCAAGTTTCTTTGATAGCAGCAGCAACCTCGCCAACTTTTGTCTCGATGTCCAGGTACGGATCTGTGTCCACATAACGGACACCGTAACCACCGCCGAGATCTAACATCGGAGCTTCGAAGCCGATCGTTTCTTTCATCTCAGCAATGAACTCCAGCATAACAACAGCTGCGCGCTCAAAGATGTCTTCTTCAAATACCTGGGAGCCAACGTGGCAGTGGAAGCCCATCAGCTCCACGTGCGGCTGAGCCAGAGTGAATTTCACAATCTCAGCAGCCTGGCCAGTCTCGATCGCAGTACCGAACTTGGAGTCTACTTTACCGGTAGCAACTGCCTCATAAGTGTGCGGATCGATACCCGGTGTGAGACGGAGGAGAAGTTTCTGACGGATGCCTCTGCGAGCAGCTTCCGCTTCAACTGCCTTTACTTCTTCTTCGTTGTCTGCTACAAAATATCCAATACCGTTTTCAATCGCGAAACGGATATCCTCATCTGTTTTGTTGTTGCTGTGGAAATATGCCTGGGAGAGATCGAAGCCTGCTTTGAGAGCAGTATAGATCTCACCGGAAGAAACCACATCGATTCCCATTCCTTCTTCACGCATGATCTCGTAGATACGCTTGAAGCAGCAAGCTTTGGATGCATATAACGGCTGTGCGGACGGTCCAAAGTGTTTTTCAAATGCATGCTTGTATGCACGGCATTTTTCTCGGATTTTGTCTTCATCCATCAGATAGAGCGGAGTACCATATTGTTCAGCAAGTTTTGTTGTATCCTGACCTGCAAAGTGAAGGATACCGTTTTCTACAGTAATATTATTACAAATCATAACTATCTTTCCTTTGAATTAAGCTGTTTTCTTTGCGAGCGCCTTGTCTAACCAGTCTTTTCCATCTACGAATCTGGAAACGATGTAGCTGACAACATAGTCACCGGCTGCGTTGATCATAGTCGCCGGCGGGTCAACCAGGTTACCGATCATAACCAGGATCGGGAATGCGATCTCTACCTGATTCGGGAAGAACAGGGAGCAGATGATGTATTCACCGATATATCCGCCGCCCGGAACACCGGACATACCTACGGAAGATAAAACAGCGACTAAGATGATGAGCGGAAGCTGGTTCCACTCCATCGGCATACCGAACACACCGAGAACGAAGGCAATTTTCAGAACGCAGGAGAAGCAGGAGCCGTCCATATGCATCGTTGCACCTAACGGAACAACCATCTCACTGACATCTTTGCTAATTCCTGTTGCTTTTGCTTCTTCCAGGTTTGTCGGAATGGTAGCGACGGAAGAACATGTACCGAGAGATACGATCGCCGGCTTTGCGATATGCTGCATCATAGTCTTGATGCCGTGTTTACCGCCTCCGAACCATGCAAACAGCGGGAACGCAGTAAAGATGTAGACAAAGCAAAGCGGATAATATACCACCATTGCGCGGGCATATGCTTCTGTGATCGCAGAACCGTAGTTTGCAACCAGATCTGCAAAGATCGCGAAGAATGCGATCGGCGCATAGTATGTAATGATCTGAACGAATTTCAGCATAACATCTGCAAGGGCTGCAAGCCACTGCGCGATGATGCCATCCGGACCGCCGGACATATTGGTCGCGAAACCGAACAAGATGGAGAATACGATTAACGGAAGCATTGCTTTACGGCTTAAGAGACCGACGAAATCAGAAGCTGTAAAGAAATTGATGATCATATCGGAGAGGGAAGCGTATTCACCCATTTCCTCAGACGGTAATGTTTCCCACGGTACCAGAACCGGCGGGAATACTTTCATCAACACGAACATAATGGCACCGGCGATAGCACCGGTGATCACGAAGGTAGCAACTGTTGTGCCCATGATCTTACCTGCACGGCTGCGGCTTCTCATGCCTGCGATGGAGCTGGAGATCGATGCAAATACCAGTGGAACAACCACACAGAACATCATGTTGATAAATACCGTTCCCAATGGCTTTAACTTTATGCCAAGATCCGGAGCGAACCAGCCGACGATACAGCCTGCGACCATGGAGCCAAGCATAATTGCCAGGAAACGATAGTTTTTCATAACTGAACGTTTTTCCATAACATTCCTCCTATATTTATATTAAATTTTAGATGATTTTTGGCAGATAAATGCCGAACAAAACACATTATACTCTATCAGACTAAAGCTGTAAAGAATCATCTGTTAAATATCCCTTTAATACCATATTTGTTGGTCCTGTGAGATAGAGATTTTTAATCTGTCCATTTTCCTGCTCTGCATCAATGATCAGTTCACCGCCCTGCATATGTACATGGACGTCTTTTCCACTGACGAGCCCTTTAAGAGTCAGAACGGTAACGACGGAACCGGTTCCGGTACCGCATGCGTAGGTAAAATCTTCCACACCTCGCTCATAAGTACGCTCAAAAAGAAGATCAGTTCCTTTGATCTCATAGAAATTCACGTTTGCACCCTTCGGAAATTCCGGATGGTAGCGGAGAGAACGGCCGAGATTGAAAAGTTTATGATGTGGGTAGATTTCTAAATCTGGAATTTCCACGACCACATGAGGGATTCCAGGATTTCCAAGTTCCACGTAAGAGCATTTGTACGGATTATCATTTACATGAACCGTCATATCCAATTTCACGATGGAAGGGTCGTTGAGACGGATGCGGTAATGAAGTTTATCAATGCGTTCTCCGGTAACAATTCCGGCTGTGGTTTCGATTGTCTGTGTCTCTCCTGCAAGTCCATGCTCATATCCGTAACGACAGATGCAGCGGGCACCATTTCCACACATTTCACCCATAGAACCATCGGAGTTATAAAATAACATCTTAAAATCAGCATTTCCATCCGCTTTTTCAACAACCATAAGGCCGTCAGCACCGACGGAAAGGTGACGCTCACATATAATTTTCGCAATTTCCGGCCATTTGGAGTTAGGAATATCACCATTCATATTGTTGATGATGATGAAATCATTTCCGGCTCCGTTCATTTTACAAAATTCCATTTCTATTTCCTCACTTTCTGGAAAGAAGTGCTCTTAATATACCAGAAATCAAAACATAACGCCAGATTAAATGGGAAAATCATTGAAATTTCTTGGCAAGGTATGTACAATAGGGGGACGAGAGGAGACTTATATATTATGAAGAGACTCAAAAAATGGACATTAGGGATTTTGGCAGTGGCAACCGTTGTTTTGTCCGGTTGCGGAAATCATACAGATATGGTGTCAGTAGCAGTAGTGAAAGGTGTGGACTCTGTGGAAGTACCTGCTGAAACGACAGAAATTGAAACAACCGAAGCCATCCGGATCGAGCTTGCGACGGAAGCGGTGAAAGAAACGACTGAGCCGGAAACAACTGTTCAGGCGGAGCCGGAGATGGAAGATATCACACTGTTATTCGCAGGAGATGTGTATTTGTCCCAGCATGTATTAAACGCGTATGATAAAGCAGGTGGGATTCACGGTGTTTTAGACGAGGGAATCCGTGCGGAGATCGAAGCTGCAGATATTTTTATGGTCAATCAGGAATTTCCATTTACGGAACGTGGAAAACAGGCTGCGGATAAGCAGTATACCTTCCGTTTGCCACATGATCGTTTACATATTATGAATGAGATGGGAATTGATATTGTAACTTTGGCCAACAACCATATTTTGGATTTTGGTCCGGAGGGGATCACAGACAGCATTGCAGCGCTCAACGAGGCAGGGATCAAATATGTCGGAGCCGGTGAAGATTTGGAAGAGGCGAAAAAACTGGAGATCATGGAAGTCGGAGGGCGTAAGATCGGTTTCTTAGGAACTTCTCGTGTATACATGGCGACCAGCTGGGCAGCCGGCGAGAATCATCCGGGTGTATTTTCTACATATGATCCATCTCTTCCGATCGAGGAGATCAAGAAGGCCGATGAACTGGTGGATTATCTGGTTGTTTATGTGCATTGGGGTGTGGAACGCGAGACAACTCCAAAAGAGTATCAGCGTGTGATGGGAAAACAGTACATGGATGCAGGTGCAGACATTGTGATCGGAAGTCACCCTCATGTTCTGCAGCCGTTGGAGTTTTATAACGAAAAGCCGATCATGTTCAGTATGGGCAATTTCGTGTTTGGCAGCAGCATACCGAGTACGGAGTTATTAAAAATTGAGATTCATGCAGACGATTCCATGACTGTGACAGAGATTCCGTGCACCTCGTCCGGAGGATTTACACGTTTAAAATAACAGGAGTTTGAAGATGGAAACGAAAAATACAACGAAGAATGGAATGTCTGATACACTGGGCATTTTGATGACCATCGCAGGTGGATGTCTTTGGGGGCTTTCCGCAGCATGTGGTCAGTATCTGTTTGATGTAAAAGGGGCGACTGCCAAATGGATGGTCCCGATCCGTTTGATCCTGGCAGGCTCTCTGATGCTCTTCTACTATATGATAAGGGAGAAAAAAGAGGCTTTCCGCATCTGGAAAAAGAAACGCGATGCCTTTGATGTTATGGTTTACGGTCTGGCCGGTTTGATGCTTTGTCAGTTCACGTACTATTATACGATCGAGCTTTCCAATGCGGGAACTGCGACGGTTCTCCAGTACATTTCTCCGGTGCTGATCATGATCCTTGTCTGCATCAGCGAAAAGAGAGTTCCGAAGATCATGGAAGTGGTAGCGTTGGTGCTGGCAGTTCTGGGAATCTTCTTAATTGCGACACATGGTGATATTACACATCTGGCGATTTCCAAGGAAGCGCTGGTGATTGGTCTTTTCTCTGCGTGGACGGTCGTGATCTACAACATGCAGCCCAAACGTCTTATGCGGTATTATCCGACCCCATATCTGTTAGCATGGGGTATGGTGATCGGTGGAATCGTGTTGGCAATGCTGTTCAAACCATGGCAGTATGAGGTCCACATTGATATGGGCTTGATCCTGGCATTTGGTACGATCATTCTTCTGGGAACGATCTCATCCTTCTCTTTGTACATGCAGGGAGTAAAGCTGATCGGTCCGGGCAGAGCGAGCCTGTACTGTTGTGTAGAGCCGATCGCAGCAACATTGATCTGTGCAGTATGGCTGAAGGAGCCGTTTGCAGCAATTGATATTGTGGGCTTCCTTTGTATTATCGCAACAATCTTGATCCTGGGATTTTTAGATCTAAAAAAGGGAAAATAAATGAAAATGGCGCTATCAGCTTTGGAGCTGACGGCGCCATTATTTTGCTATTCGAGTGATAAATTAGTCGTGCTGTTCGTTGACATCGCATTTTCTGACCGCTGGGATTAATAAGATCAGCATCGCGGCGGTAAGTACCAGGATTCCGGCAACGGTAAACCATAGATTAATACCGAAGTGTTCAGATAAAATGCTTTCAATTCCAAGTCCGAGTGGTCCGAAAAAGTAACGGACGCATCCGGTCAAAGTGAGTACACGGCCGAGATATTCACCGTTGAAATGGGTCTGAATGATCGGTGTGTAGGTACCCCAGTAAAATGGTCCGGAAAATCCAATGAGCCAGGAGCAGACTGCAAAGAACCAGAATCCGGATGTCGGGAGCATACCGGCAACGAGTAGGCTGACAGCCATCAGCATATAAGAGCCGAATACAGTATAGATGCGGTTTTTCGTGCCTCCCCATGCACTGAGCACGACAGAACCCATCATGAACCCAACAGAAAACACGATTTCTGTAATGCTGGCGTGGGTACTTGTTCCACCGAAGTAGGACATGCTCATCAGAGGGAACAGTGCGCTGACAGGCATCAATGCGATGGTGTACAATCCGGTGATCATCGCCAGATAAAAAACACCTTTGTTTTTACGGAGCACATGGAAACCTTCTATGACTTCCTGTGTCATCTTGGTTTTTTTACGTTCTTCTTTGCGTTCCAATTTTGGAATCCATGCGATCGCCAGTGTTGCACATGCACACAATGCGCCGACCACATCCAACATAACGATGGTTTCCAGAGTCCAGATCTGGTAAAGCAAGGCTGCTGCAGCCGGACTGAGAATGTCTGAAACTGAAGTCAGTGCCTGAGAATAACCGGCACATTTTGTCAGCTGGTCGGCTGGGACGATCTGTGGTGTGACAGCCTGCATGCACGGAGAGTGGAATGCAGTTCCGACGGTACGCAGGAAGAGGACCATAAGGATCATCCAGGTTTCCAGACTTCCCACGTATCCGGCGACTGCCATGGCGAGTCCAATTAGTGCGATCAACACATCGGACAGGATCATGATCATTTTGCGATTATATCGGTCAATGACAACGCCTGAGATCGGACCAAGGATCGCTTGCGGGAAAAACGCCAGAAAAACGGCGAAGGAAACAACAGCTGCAGACTCTGTCGTATCAGTCAGATACCAAATCATGGCAAACTGGAGAACTGAGCTGGAAAATTTCGAGACTGCCTGTCCGGTCCAGATGGTAAAAAAGTTCCGTTTCCAGTTTTTCGTGTATATTTCTGCGGAATGATTGCTCATTACGAAAACCTCCTAAATAAAATCAGTATGTTTTAGTATAGCACAGGTAGAAAAAAATGGAAAGAGGAGCAGATTGGTGTTATAATGAAAATACTATGAGGAATCTGTGTCGAGGAGGAATGAAAATGGCACAATTATATGATGTATTAGTGATCGGTGCCGGTGTTGTCGGTTGTTCGGCAGCGAGAGAGCTTTCGAAATATCAGTTAAAAATTGCAGTAGCAGAAAAGGGACCGGATGTTTGTATGGAGACCAGCTCCAGAAACTCTGCAGTTCTGCATGCAGGATACAACAATAAGCCGGGAACATTGATGGCAAAGTTTTGTGTGGAAGGAAACAGCGGTTTTGACCAGATCGCGGCGGAATTAGACATTCCATATAAAAGAACCGGTAAATTGGTAGTTGGCTATACAGACGATGATCTTGCGAAGTTAGAGAGTCTGAAAGCACAGGGCGAGAAGAATGGTATCGTAGGCATTGAGATCGTAGACCGGGCATTTATTGATGAAAAAGCTCCGCACGTGGGCGGTAACTTTGCCATGTGGTCTCCGACAACTGCGATCTTAAGTCCATTCCAGTTTACATACGGTATGGCAGAAAACGCGGCAGACAATGGCGTTGAATTTTATTTTGACAGTGAAGTAATTTCGATCGATCGTGATGAAGAGGGGATTTATACGGTTCATACAGCAAGCGGAGATATCCGTACACGCTGGGTGGTAAACTGCGCCGGACTTGGTTCTGACAAAGTGTCCGCAATGCTGGGAATTGATGAATACACACTATATCCGTGTCGTGGAGAATACTATATTTTAGATAAGAGGATCGGAGATATGCTTCCGCTTCCTGCTTATCCGGTTCCGAATATTAAGACCGGAGGTCTTGGCATTCACCTGACTCCGACGTTGGACGGAAATATCATGGTGGGACCGAGCACCGAATATATTGATGAAAACGATAACTATGCGTCCACAAAAGGAATTATGGACATGCTGATTGAAGACGGCAGCCGCATTTTCCCTTATTTAAAGAGAGAGTATTTCATTCGAAACTTTGCGGGAATCCGTCCGAAGCTGAATCCGCCGAGTATCGGTGGTTTCCATGATTTCGTGATCGAGCGCAGAGATGAGATCGCTCCGCATGCAGTGAATCTTGTGGGTATCGAGTCTCCGGGTCTGACCAGTGCAGTTCCGATTTCCAAAGAGATTGTACGTTTGATCAAAGAAGTGGAAGAATTAAAGGAAAATCCGGACTTCAATCCAATTCGTAAACGAATGGTAACGTTCCGCGATAAGTCTCGTGAAGAACAGGCGAAGCTGATCGAGGAGAATCCGGATTATGGCGAAGTGATCTGTCGCTGTGAGACGATCACAAAGGCGGAAGTGTTAGACGCGATCCGTGGACCGCTCGGTGCAAAGACGATGACCGGAGTAAAGTATCGTTGCCGCGCCATGATGGGACGTTGTCAGGGCGGATACTGCCAGACACGTATCGCAGAGATTTTAATGGAAGAAAAAGGGATCAAACCGGAGGAATTGACGTACGAACGTCGCGGTTCCTATCTTTTTACCGGGGAGGTGCGATAAATGAATACAATTCATAAACAAGTAGTTATTATTGGCGGCGGTCCGGGTGGCCTGGCAGCAGCCGTGAAACTCAAAAAAGCCGGGGTGGATGATATTTTGATCTTAGAGCGTGAGCATGAACTTGGCGGAATCCTCCGTCAGTGCATCCACGATGGTTTCGGTCTCACCCGCTTTGGCGAGACATTATCCGGTCCGGAATATGCCCAGAGGTTCATAGATGAAGTGATGGAACTGGGAATCGAATACAAAACCGACACAACTGTAATCGGTCTGACCAAAGATAAAAAAGTGACAGCAGCGAGCCGCGACGGTCTGTTTGAATATCAGGCTGACGCAGTGATCTTAACCATGGGATGTCGCGAGCGTACCCGTGGTGCATTGTCAATCCCGGGTGAGCGACCGGTGGGTGTGTTTACAGCCGGCGTTGCTCAGACTTACATCAACTTAAAGAACAAGATGGTTGGCAGAAAGGTGATCATTCTCGGATCCGGTGATATCGGAATGATCATGGCAAGGCGAATGACTCTGGAAGGTGCAAAGGTTGAGGCGGTTTTTGAGATTCAGCCGTATCCGAGCGGACTTCCGAGAAATATTGAGCAGTGCTTAAACGATTACAATATTCCGTTATATCTGAGCCATACAGTTACGGACATCAAAGGTCATCATCGCCTGGAGTCCGTGGTAGTAAGTCAAGTGGATGAAAAATTGAATCCGATCCCGGGTACAGAAAAAGAATACGAGTGTGATACACTCATTCTTTCCGTTGGTCTGATCCCGGAAAATGAATTGTCTCTGATGGCAGGCGTGGAACTGGATCCGCGTACCAAAGGTGCAGTTGTGGATGAGTTCTGTCAGACCACGGTTCCGGGTATTTTTGCAGCAGGAAACGTGCTTCATGTACATGACTTGGTGGATTTTGTATCTCTAGAATCCGAAAAATTGGCGGATGCAGTTGCAAGATTCGTAAAAGGCGGACTTCCGAAGGCAGAGATTTCTGTAGAAACAGCCGGTTTTGTGGGCTATACCGTTCCACAAAAAGTAACAGGTGAGGAAGATGTGATCCTTTCCTTCCGTCCGAGAAAGCCGATGCGAGACCGCTATATCGAAGTATATCAAGGAGATACTATGATTGCCTCCAAAAAATATGTGAAACTTCTTCCGGCTGAGATGGAGAAGATCAAGATCCCGGCGGTGAAGCTGGCTTCCAAAGAAACAATAAAGGTGGTGACAAGAGATGAATAGAACCTTAACCTGTATCATTTGCCCCAACGGTTGCGAATTGGAAATTGCATACGAGGGCGATCAGATTCTTTCCGTGAATGGAAATAAGTGTCCGAAAGGTGCTGAATATGCAGAGCAGGAGATCAAAAATCCGATGCGTACCATCGCTTCTTCCGTGAAAATAACAAATGGAACGATGCCTCTTGTCAGCGTGCGTGTAAATGGACCGATTCCGAAAGCGAAGATTATGGACGTAATGGCTGTGATTTCCGAAACATCGGTTGAAGCCCCGGTGAAGATTGGAGATGTGGTGATCGCAGACGTGTTGGGCCTCGGTGCAGATGTGATCGCCACGAGAAACGTGAGCCAGAAATAAAAAATTACTTGCAAAATCATTGTTTCGTAGTACAATGTCTTTTGGTTTATTCGTCTTTAAAGGGAAAGTTAAGTTAGGAGACAAGAGTACAATGAATCGTATTTCGAAATTATTTAAAGTAGACTTTCTTCAGGGACCGATTATCCGGTCCCTGATTATTTTTGCAATTCCGCTTTTTATTTCCAGTATCTTCCAGCAGATGTACAGCATGGTCGATACGATGATCGTGGGAAATTATCTCGGAGATCAGGCATTGGCGGCGATGGGTGCATGTGCTTCCATCAGCGATCTTATCGTAGGTTTTTGCCTCGGTGTGGGAAGTGGAATGGCAGTTGTAACGGCCAGATGTTTTGGCGCGGGAAATGAAAAACAAGTGAAAAAATCGGTGGCAATGACGCTCGTTCTGGGTGCTTTGGTGACCGGTGTGATTACAGGTTTGGGCAGTCTGATCTTAAGACCGCTCTTGGAACTTTTGAATACGCCGGCGGAGATCATTGATCAGTCTTACAGTTATGTCTCAATGATCATGGCAGGTGCATTGGTTACGCTCGCATACAATTTGTGTGCAGGAATGCTGCGTGCGATCGGAAACAGTGTAATGCCATTACTTTTCCTGATCGTTGCATCGATTCTTAATGTAGTTTTGGATATCACATTCATTTCTTATTTCCATATGGGGATTCGTGGAGCAGCTGTTGCGACTGTGATCTCCCAGGGAATTTCGGCGTTACTTTGCGTAATCTATATCTGGAAGAAAGCTCCGATCCTGGTTCCGTCAAAAGAACATTTTTCCTTTGATAAGGGACTTTGCAGCGAACTGCTGGGCCAGGGAATTTCCATGGGACTGATGGGAAGTATCGTATCTCTGGGCACTGTTGTTCTTCAGTACGGAATCAATGGTTTTGGTACACTGATCATTGCCGGTCATACAGCTGCGAGAAAGCTGCATTTTGTATGCATGATGTTCAGCATCACACTTTCAATGGCATGTTCCACTTTCGTTTCTCAGAATAAAGGAGCAGGAAACCGTGAAAGAATCATCCGTGCGATGAAATATATGTTTGTATTTGACTTTGCATCAGGAGCAGTGGTGACTGTATTGCTGTATTTCTTTGCAAGACCGGTGGTACAGCTGATCACAGGCTCAACAGAAATGGTGGTTCTCGACAATGCAACGAGGTACCTTTTAGTAGCCGGCCCATTTTACGCGGTTCTTGGTGTGCTTTTACAGACAAGATCCGCATTGCAGGGAATTGGAGAAAAAGTACTCCCGATCATTTCCAGCGTGATCGAGATGGTGGGAAAAGTGATCTTCACCCTCGTATTCATTCCAAGATTTGGATACACAGCAGTTATTTGGTGTGAACCGCTGATCTGGTGCGCAATGACAGCACAGCTGCTGTTCTGCTATTACAGAAATCCGTTCATACGCGGTGTAGACAAATAACGATTGTACTTTTCTTGATTGCCATTTAAAATATAATAGATTTATTATACTCATCGGAGAGGGATCACCATGAGTATGTTTGGGTTTACATTTATAGAAAAAGGAATGACAGTTCAATGAAACGATTGGTAATAGGAATCCTCGCTCATGTCGATGCGGGAAAAACAACGTTATCAGAGGCAATTTTATATACGACAGGTACGATTCGGAAGCTTGGACGTGTCGACAAAAAAGATGCGTTCCTGGATACGTATGCTCTGGAGCGTGCAAGAGGAATTACGATTTTCTCAAAGCAGGCTGTGTTTGCCCTTGGCGATACTTCCGTGACCCTTTTGGATACTCCGGGACACGTGGATTTTTCTTCTGAAATGGAGCGTACTCTGCAAGTTCTGGATTATGCGATCCTTGTGATCAACGGAGCGGATGGTGTTCAGGGACACACGGAAACGCTTTGGAGACTGCTGAAACGTTATCACATTCCGGTGTTTCTGTTTGTCAACAAGATGGATCAGACTGGAACCGACAAGGAATCACTTCTTGCCAATATTCGAAAACGTCTGGATGGTTCTGTGATCGATTTCTCCGAAGTGGGGACAGAGGATGGAAATCTGATCTATACCGGAAATGAAGATACAGACGAATTTTTTGAGGAGTTGGCCATTTGCGATGAAAATATGATGGAATCCTATCTGGAGACCATGGAACTGAAGGAAGATCAGGTACGCCATGCGATCCGAGACCGAAAAGTATTCCCATGTTATTTTGGATCTGCACTGAAATTGACCGGTGTCGAGGAGTTTTTAAAGGGTGTTGAGGTTTGGTCTGAGAATCCATCGTATCCGGAGGCGTTTGGTGCCAAAGTGTTTAAGATTTCCAGAGACGACCAGGGCAATCGAATGACGCATCTGAAGATTACAGGCGGAAGCTTGAAAGTAAAGAGTTTCCTGACGGAGGATATGGGAGAAGGAAACGAGCCTGAGAAAATCAATCAGATCCGCATTTATTCCGGAACAAAGTTTGAAATGGCGAACGAAGTGGAAGCCGGAACCATTTGTGCGGTCACAGGTCCGGCGCTTACAAAGCCGGGACAGGGATATGGTGTGGAAAAGGAGACCGGAAGTCCGCTTCTGGAGCCGGTTCTGACCTATCAGGTAATCCTTCCGGCTGGTTACGATGCACATACCATGCTCAAAAATCTGCGTTTGCTGGAGGAAGAAGATCCACAGCTTCACATTGTCTGGAACGAGGTGCTGGCAGAGATCCAGGCACAGGTAATGGGCGATGTGCAGATGGAAATCTTAAAGAGCCAGATCAAAGAGCGTTTTAACGTGGACGTAGAATTTGGCAGCGGTAATATTGTATACAAAGAGACGATCGCAAGACCGGTAGAGGGTGTAGGCCACTACGAACCTCTGCGTCATTACGCGGAAGTCCATCTGCTGATGGAACCGTTGGAACCGGGCAGTGGTCTGGTTTTTGATGCAGATTGCAGTGAGGATGATCTGGCACTGAACTGGCAGAGACTGATCATGACTCATTTAGAGGAAAAACGTCATCGAGGTGTTCTGACCGGATCAGAGATTACCGATATGAAGATCACGATTGTGGCAGGCCGTGCACATTTAAAACATACAGAAGGTGGAGATTTCCGACAGTCTACATACCGCGCGGTTCGTCAGGGATTAAAAGAGGCCGGATGCAGGTTGCTGGAGCCGTACTATGCATTCCGTCTGGAAGTTCCTGCGGAGTCCATCGGTCGTGCGATGGCTGATGTGGAGCGTATGCAGGGCAGATTCGATGCACCGAAGCAAGAAGAGGATATGGCAATCCTTGAAGGAAGTGCACCGGTTGTCAATATGCGTGACTATCAGAGAGAAGTGATCTCGTATACGAAAGGACGCGGTCGTCTGATCGTCAGTCTGAAGGGATATGAACCGTGTCATAACGAAGAGGAAGTGGTTGCGCGGATCGGATATGACTTTGACATGGATTTTCAGGACCCTGCAGGTTCTGTGTTCTGCGCACATGGAGCCGGATTTGTGGTACCGTGGGATGAAGTGAAAAATTATATGCACGTGGAAAGTCCGTTGGCAAAGCGCCGTGCTGTGGGGATCGATCTTCCGACCGGTGTGACAGAAAAGCAGACAGAATACGGGCGTGTAGTTGGGGCAAGCAGTATCAACGGAAATGATGTGACTGAGGCAACAACGACCAAGAGTGCCAAGGGCAGTCCAAGACTTTCCGAGTCTTATTATGAAGATAAAGAATTACAGGAAATCTTTTTCCGTACCTACGGCGAATCGAAACGTCAGAAACAGCAGGCATCAGGAGAAGCAAGACGTGTGATCCGTCCGGAAAATCAGATGCACACGCAGAAGAAAAAGGAAGAAGAGTACGAGGCAGAATATCTGCTTGTGGATGGCTACAATATTATCTTCGCCTGGGAAGAACTGAACGAACTTGCGAAAATAAACATTGATGGAGCACGCTACCGTTTGATGGACATTCTCTGCAACTATCAGGGATATAAAAAATGCATTCTGATCGTGGTGTTTGATGCATACAAAGTGGTTGGAAATACCGGAAGTGCCATGAAATATCATAACATCAATGTGGTTTATACAAAGGAAGCGGAGACAGCGGATCAGTATATCGAAAAACTTGCTCACAAGATCGGCGGTAAGTACCGTGTGACGGTTGCAACATCGGATGGTCTGGAACAGCTCATTATCCGCAGTCAGGGATGTCTGCTTCTTTCTGCAAAAGATTTGAAGGAAGAAGTAGAGTACGTAGAAGGTCTGATCGCGGAAGAAAAAGTGAAACTGACCACCGGACCAACAAAATCCGGAAAAAATTATCTTTTGTCCCATGCGGACGAAAAAATGCAGGAATATTTTGAAGATGTACGTCTGGGAAAAATCCGACTGGACGGAGAAGGTACAAAGTCGGAAGAAACTCAGGGAAAAGGCAATACAAATAAGAAGAAAAGGTAAGGATAATTAAATGGAAAAAACAAAAGACTTTACCGAGGGAAGGATTCTTCCACAGCTTCTTTCCTTCGCATTTCCGGTGCTGTTGGCACTGTTTTTACAATCGATGTACGGAGCTGTGGACCTTCTTGTGGTAGGGCAGTTTGCAGCAGCAGAAGATGTTTCCGCTGTTTCTACCGGAAGCCAGATCATGCACAGCATTACAACGGTGATCACGGGTCTTGCCATGGGTCTGACCGTCCTTGTAGGACAGCGGATTGGTGAAAAACGACCGGATCAGGCAGGAGCTGTCATCGGAAATGGCATTTGTCTCTTTGGTGTTCTGGCACTGATCATCACCGTGTTTATGGTCACAGGTGCCAAAGCTGCGGCAACGATCATGCATGCGCCGACAGAGGCTTTTGAACAGACCGTTTCCTATATTCGGATCTGTTCTGCGGGAACTCTTTTTATTGTCGCTTATAATCTGCTTGGCAGTATCTTCCGCGGCATTGGAGATTCTAAAATGCCACTGATCACGGTGGCGATCGCATGTGTAGTAAATATTGTAGGTGATCTGCTTTTTGTAGCAGTTCTTCACATGGGTGCAGCCGGTGCCGCGATCGCGACGGTTCTTGCACAGGCGGTGAGCGTTGCAATCTCTCTTCTGATTATCAAGAAGCGATCACTTCCATTTACATTCAAACGATCATATATTTGCTTTGGAAAGCAGAATATCAAGAAGATCCTGGCCCTCGGAACACCGATCGCGTTCCAGGAGTTATTGGTTGGTATTTCCTTCCTGGTCTTACTGGCAATCGTAAACTCCATGGGTGTGATCGCGTCAGCCGGAGTAGGTGTAGCAGAAAAACTGTGCGGTTTCATTATGCTTGTTCCATCATCCTTTATGCAGGCGATGTCTGCCTTTGTAGCACAAAACATGGGAGCAAAGAAGCCGGACCGCGCAAATCGAGCCTTATTTTATGGAATTGGGACTTCTCTGTTGGCAGGATGTTTCCTGTTTTATCTGGGATTTTTCCATGGAGATCTGCTTGCTGCGATCTTTGCAAAAGATGCAGAAGTTATCCTGGCGGCTGCAGAGTATTTAAAATCCTATGCCATTGACTGCCTGTTTACTGCATTCCTGTTCTGCTTTATGGGTTACTTTAACGGATGCGGAAACACATTCTTTGTGATGATCCAGGGAATTGTCGGTGCATTCTGTGTACGAATTCCGGTTGCATTCTTTATCAGTAAGATGGCAGGTGTGACGCTGTTTCAGTTAGGACTGGCTACTCCTTGTTCGACAATTGTTCAAATTGTCATGTGTATTTTGTATTTTTTCATAAACAAAAGAAGAAAATCGGACGACTTGAATTTAGAATATTAATATGTTGACTGAAAAACTGATGTATACATTCAGAAAAATAGGTAATTGTTGACAAAGACTTATGATTAGCGTATACTGTTGGCTATGGTATATTGAGTGTTTTATTTTCATTTACCAAAATACTAAAAGGAGGGGAAAATCATGGGACGTTCCAAAGCTGAATTGAAAAAAGCTGCTTGTGAAGCGATCGACAGAAACCGTAATAAGATTATCGAGTTGGGGGATTCGATTTTCGCAGAGCCGGAGCTTGGATACAAAGAGTTTAAAACTTCTAAGAAATTCCAGGCGGCGATGGACGAACTCGGTTTCCAGTACGAGAGCGACGTAGCGATCACTGGTGTTATCTCTACTCAGAAGGGTAAAGAGAGCAAGATGAAAGTTGCGTTAATGGGCGAGCTCGATGCAGTTGTTGTTCCGGATCATCCGTGTGCAGATCCGATCACCGGTGGTGCACATGCTTGTGGACATAACTGTCAGATTGCCAGTGTTGTAGGTGCAGCTATCGCGATCAAAGAAGCCAACCTGATGGAGGACTTATTTGGCGATATCGCTCTTATGGCAGTTCCGAGTGAAGAGTTTGTTGAACTTGAGTTCCGCAACAAGTTAAGAGAAGAAGGTAAGATCTCTTTCCTTGGCGGTAAGCAGGAGTTCGTAAAACTCGGAGTTATGGATGATGTAGACGTGATGGTGATGCAGCACACCGATTCTTTCGGTGACGGTCAGATCCAGGCGAATGCAGGAAGTCCGGCAAACGGTTTCGTTGGCAAGTTGGTTAATTATATCGGTAAAGAAGCGCATGCAGGCGGTGCACCGCATATGGGCATCAATGCATTAAATGCTGCCGAACTCGGTATGATGGCAATTCATGCAAACCGCGAGACATTCCGTGATGAAGACCACATCCGCGTTCATCCGATCATCACAAAAGGCGGCGATTTAGTAAATATCGTTCCGAGTGATGTTCGTATCGAAACATACGTAAGAGGCGCAAGAACAGAAGCGATTCTTGACGCTAGTATGAAAGTGAACCGTTCCCTCGAGGCAGGTGCTTACGCAGTAGGCGCGCAGTGCAAGATCACTGAACTTCCGGGTTATCTCCCGGTTCTTCCGTATCCGCCGCTCGCAAAGTTAATGTGTAACAACCTGGGCGAGATCATGGGTCACGACAAAGTAGAACAGGTAGCTGGTTCCAGCGGTGGTTCTACTGATGCAGGAGACATCTCTCATCTGATGCCGACTGTACACGCTTATATCGGCGGCGCTAAGGGTGGCGCTCACTGTCCGGATTATGAGATCGCGGACAAGGAGATGGCATATATCACATCTGCCAAAGCTCTTATTATGACCGCTATCGATCTGCTTGCAGACGGTGCTGAAACCGGTCTGGAAATCAAAGCAGATTTCAAACCAGCTCTTACAAAAGAAACTTATTTAAGAGACTGGGGACACTTATAATTTAAGGAGGAAACATTCAATGTTAGGTAAAAACGCTGACTGGAAGATCCATGTGCTCTGTTTCGTTTTAACAATGATCGCAGAGTTCATCGGTACACAGAAATTTGATCTGGGATTCATGGCATTCTCATTATTCCCGATGCTTTACGTTTTAATTTTAGGTATGGCTTTAGGCGTAGCTAAAGTTATTCCGGAGGATATGCAGAACGACGCTTCCCCGTACATCACAATCTCCGTTATGATGCTTACAGCAAAAGTAGGTGCTACAATTGGTCCGAACCTTAGCCAGATCTTAACATGTGGTCCGGCTCTTATCCTTCAGGAGTTCGGTAACCTTGCAACAGCTATTTTCGCACTTCCGTTCGCTGTATTCGTATTCAAGATGGGTCGTGCAGCTATCGGTTGTTCCCACTCCATCTCCCGTGAGACATCCATCGCTATCATCGGTTCCAAATACGGTCTTAGCTCTGATGAAGGTGTAGGCGTTATGGGTGGTTACATCGTA
>JAZTZT010000200.1:0-2781 GCA_045637605.1 Pilosibacter sp. | reverse complement strand
CATTGATCCCTATATGGCTGTATCGGGGAAAACAGGGGTATCATAGTAAGATTTTACAATATGGTTATTATGTGTTTTATCCGTTGTATCTGTTGATTCTGGGACTCTTAAAGATTCTGTAATTGGCGAGGAAGGCTTGACGATTATAGATACCATGGATTAAGAGAGTGGAGTGATTATGTTTAGAGAGTAGTCTTGCAGGCACTAGGCAAGGATGTTGAGGTGTGGTAAAATCATAGTACAGAATTCCTCTGCATGTATGGAGGAATGTAATGATGAAACGAAAGACATTAAAAGAGCTGACCATAAAAGATAATTTTATGTTCGGTGCAGTTATGTGTGATGAAGAAAACTGTAGACGCTTATTAGAACTGATTTTGGAAATTCCGATCGAACGTGTGGAAGTAAGCAAAGAAAAGAGCATGGTATTTCATCCTGAATATAAAGGTGTCCGTTTGGATGTTTATGCAAGGGATGCAGATAATACTCACTATAATGTAGAGATGCAAGCGGTAAGGCAGGATGTTCTGGGAAAGCGGGCGAGATATTACCATAGTCAGATTGATATGGATTTACTCTCATCAGGAAAAGAATATGCGGAACTTCCGAGCACCTATGTCATCTTTATATGTGATTTTGATCCTTTTGCAAAGAAGAAATATCGCTATACATTTCGAAACGTATGTATGGAGGATACAGACATTCAGCAAGGTGATGGTGTAGAAACGATTTTTTTGAATACCAGAGGTATAAATTCAGAGGAAGTTTCAGATGAATTGATAAAGTTTCTGGCATATGTTCGTGCAGATCTGGATGAGAGTGATGAGGATTTTCAGGACGAGTTTGTGGGACAATTGCAACGGTCTGTATCGGAGATAAAACGAAGCAGAAGAATGGAGGAGCGTTATATGTTAACCGAATTGTTAATGCAGGACGAACGAAGAGCCGGGCGTATTGAGGGCCGCAAAGAGGGGCATATTGATGGCCGTAAAGCGTCTATCATAGAAACATTAACTGATATAGGGATCGTACCAGCGGTGCTTCAAGAAAGAATCATGAGAGAAAATGATGTGGAGAAGTTAAAGCTGTGGTTGAAAATAGCAGTTCATGTCGATTCCATTGAACAGTTTATGGAAGAAATGTGAGGTTATTGATTACTATCAAATCTATTTTTCGAGAAACAATTCTTACAGCAGGTACAATAAATAAGTGCCTGCTGTCATAATAATTTTTGCCGATTCTGGCAAAAACAGCGGGTGACGGAGGAATTCTGTGTCGTTCTATCATTACAATTTATGAATTTTTTCTTTGAGTATATTGACTAAAAATGGATAAATGTTATAATAATAGTAACTATTCTCACATCGAAATGCATTATTGAGATGGAAGACCGGGTTACATGAAGGAAATATGGAGAGTCGCAATGGTATGAGGTTGCGGCTGTTTGGAATAGGTTCATGAGTGAAGCTGTGTCTTTTGTGGCACAGCTTTTTTGTATATAAAGACTTAGGAGGAAAATATGGAAACAAGAGTAGCAGTTATGAGTATTATCGTGGAAGATCCGGAATCTGTGCAGGAGATGAATGAACTGCTGCACCAATACGGAGATTATGTGATTGGAAGAATGGGAATTCCTTACCGAAAGAAGGGCATTAACATTATCAGTATTGCACTGGATGCTCCGCAGGATGCGATCAGTGCATTATCCGGAAAGATTGGAAAGTTGTCAGGTGTGAGTTCTAAAGTAGCATATTCAAATACAGGTAAGAAATAACAGACAGAATGCGAGGATAAACATATGATTAAAATTGCAGTATATGGAAAAGGTGGTATCGGAAAATCTACGACAGTTTCCAATGTGTCCGCAGCACTCAGCGATATGGGATATAAAGTGATGCAGATCGGTTGTGATCCGAAGGCAGATTCCACTGTGAATCTTCATGGAAAAGAGAATGTGGAGACGGTGCTGGAACTGGTTCGCACAAAGAAAAATAATTTCACATTGGATGATATGGTAACAGAAGGCTACGGTGGAGTGATCTGCGTGGAAGCCGGTGGACCGACTCCGGGACTTGGATGTGCAGGCAGAGGCATTATTGCAGCGTTGGAAAAGCTTGCGGAGAAAGGTGCTTATGATGTTTATCAGCCGGATGTGGTATTTTACGATGTTCTTGGCGACGTAGTCTGTGGCGGTTTTTCCATGCCGATGCGCGGTGGATATGCGGATAAGGTTTTTGTTGTCACATCCGGAGAGAATATGGCGATTCATGCGGCGGCCAACATTGCGATGGCAGTGGAAGGTTTCAAGGGACGTGGATATGCGGAACTTGGTGGTGTGATCCTGAACCGCAGAAACGTGAAAAATGAAGATGCAAAGGTTGCAGAATTGGCAGAAGATATTCAGTCCGAAGTGATCGCTTCTTTGAGCCGCAGTGATCTGGTTCAGGAAGCGGAAGAAATGAAAAAGACGGTCATCGAAGCATTCCCGGACAGCGAGATGGCGCAGGAATACAGGGAACTGGCGAAAACATTGCTGAAGATTTGTGGGGTGGATGCATGTTAAAACGAGTAGGTGGAGAGATCAATCCTCGCGGTGCGGAAGTTGCGATCCGAGATGCGAGTTTTCCGGCACCGTTTGCTTCCGGTCTGGAGTATGCGGCACCGGCCAGAGGAACTTGGAATATCGTACATACGGGTATGCTGATCCCAGAAGCACATGAAATTTTTGTTTGTGCGGCTGGATGTCTGAGAGGTGTTGTACTGACAGCGGCTGAGCTTCAT
>JAZTZT010000199.1:0-13963 GCA_045637605.1 Pilosibacter sp. | reverse complement strand
GTATGCTGCGGATGCATATGATTACGACAATCTTCTTTCCGGTCCGACTGCGGCACATCCGTTCGGTACAGACCAGTTTGGCCGTGATATTTTAAGCCGTATTATGGCGGGTGCTCCGTTAACACTCGGCGTTGCACTTTCTTCCGTAGTAGTAGGTGCAGCGATCGGTACTGTATTAGGTCTTCTTTCCGGTTACTATGGCGGATGGATCGAGATGCTTGTAATGCGTGGCGCAGACGTATTATTCAGCTTCCCGGATATCCTTCTTGCGATCGCGATCGTGGCATGTTTAGGACCTGGTATCATTAACGTATTTATCGCGGTAGCTGTCTTCACAGTACCGTCCTTTGCACGTATTATGCGTTCTGCAACTCTCGCTGTTAAGGGTTCCCTTTACGTAGAGGTTGCACGAAGCCTGGGATGTAAAGATGGAAGAATTCTTTTCAAACACATCTTCCCGGGTACTATCCAGTCCCTGATCGTAAACTTTACAATGAGAATCGGTTCTGCTATCATGGCAGCTTCCTCCCTGAGCTTCCTCGGTTTCGGTGCTAATGTAACTGATCCGGAGTGGGGCGCAATGCTTTCCCAGGGTAGAAGTTACCTTGCTACAGCTCCGCACATGGTTTATCTGCCGGGTCTTGTAATCTTCGTTACAGTTCTTGCATTTAACCTGTTCGGTGATGGCTTAAGAGATACTCTTGACCCGAAGATTAAATAATTGAAAGGAGTCTAAGTATGCCACAGGAAGTATTACTTGAAGTAAAAGATTTACGAACAGAGTTCTTCTCTAGTAAAACAAGCAGCGTTTGTGCTGTTGCAAACGTTTCTTTTAACATTAATAAAGGTGAGATTCTTGGCCTGGTAGGTGAGTCCGGATGTGGTAAGAGCGTTACTTCTCTTTCCATCATGCAGCTCTTAAAAGATACACCAGGTAAGATCACAAATGGTGAAATCGTTTTAGATGGTTTAGATCTTGTAAAAGCTCCGGCGGAGGAAGTTAGAAAGATCCGCGGCGGTAAGATGTCTATGATCTTCCAGGAGCCGATGTCTGCTCTGAATCCGTCTATGCGTATTGACAAACAGATGATCGAGACAATCCGTCTTCACTCTGACAAGACAAAGGAAGAGGCTTTAGCACATGCAGCTGAGATGCTGAAAAAAGTAGGTATCCCGGATCCGCCACGTGTATTAAAGAACTATCCGCACCAGTTATCTGGTGGTATGTCTCAGCGTGTTATGATCGCGATGGCTATGAGTAACGATCCGAAGCTTTTGATCGCCGATGAGCCGACAACTGCTCTTGACGTTACAATCCAGGCTCAGATCCTCGATCTTATGAAAAAGATCCAGAAAGAAGAGCAGTCTTCTATCCTTCTTATCACACATGACCTTGGTGTTGTTGCCGAGATGTGCTCCCGCGTTATCGTTATGTACGCAGGTAAGATCGTAGAGGAAGCTCCGGTTGAGATCCTTTTTGGAAATCCGTCCCACCCGTACACACAGGGCCTTATCGCATCCGTTCCGAAGCTTGGTTCCGGTGTGAAAGTTCTTCCGTCCATTCCGGGTTCCGTTCCGGACCTTGCTGCGATGCCGGAAGGCTGCCGTTTCGCTCCGAGATGTAAATATGCTACAGATAAGTGTAGAAAAGAAAATCCGGAGTTATTCCAGATCGGCGAGAACCACAAGTGCAGATGCTGGCTTGTGCAGGATAAATAGGGGAGGATATTACTATGGAAAAGAAACCGATTCTTTCATTAAAAAATGTATGTAAAACTTTCCCAGTTGGTAAATCCCTTTTCGGAAAGCCAACCAATTTCGTTCACGCTGTAAACAACGTTAGCTTTGACGTTTATGAAGGTGAGACATTCTCCATCGTAGGTGAGTCCGGTTGTGGTAAATCTACAACTGGTCGTCTGATCAACCATCTGATGAGTCCGGACAGCGGTGAGATTTGGTTCATGGGAAAAGAAATCTCCAAGATTTCTCAGGACGAAATGCGTCCGATCAGAAAAGATATGCAGATGATCTTCCAGGATCCGGCAGGAAGCTTAAACCCGCGTATGAAGGTTGCTGAGCTCATCGAAGAGCCGCTCCTCATCCACACAGATTTAGACGAAGCTGGCCGTATGAAGATCGTTAACGAGCTTCTTGGTATCGTAGGTCTTAGTGCAAAACACGCACAGCGTTATCCGCACGAGTTCTCCGGTGGTCAGAAGCAGCGTGTAGGTATTGCACGTGCTCTTACAGTTAACCCGAAACTGGTTATCGCCGATGAGCCGATCTCCGCTCTTGACGTATCCATCCAGGCTCAGGTATTAAACCTTCTGAACAGACTTCAGCAGGAATACAAACTCACATACGTATTCATCTCCCATGACCTTTCTGTAGTAGAAATGATCTCCGACAGAATTGCGGTTATGTACCTTGGATTCGTAGTTGAGACAGCTCCGAAGGAGTTATTATATGCGAAACCGATGCATCCGTATACAGAGGCTCTTCTCTCTGCTGTACCGATCCCGGATCCGACACTCCAGAAAGAGCGTATCATCCTTGAAGGTGATATTCCGTCCACAATCAATCTTCCGAAGGGTTGCCCGTTTGCTGCAAGATGTAAGAAGTGCAAACCGGTATGCTTAGAGGAGAGACCGGTAACACATGAGGTTGAGCCGGGTCACTTTGTTGCATGTCACCTTTACGACTAATTATTAATTGAAGGAGAATTAGAAATGAACAAACCGTTAATCGAAGCTTGCGTAGATTCTTATCAGTCTTGCGTGAACGCTACAAAAGGCGGCGCTGACAGACTTGAGCTTTGTTCCCACCTGATCATTGGTGGCTGCACACCGACAATTCCGGTATTCAAACAGGTTCAGAGAGATTGCAAGGGCGTTAAGATCAACGTTCTCATTCGTCCGCGTTTCGGTGATTTCCTTTACACAGAGGATGAAATCGAAGCTATGTGCGAAGATATCGCTACATTCAGAGATTTAGGTGCAAACGGCGTTGTTATCGGTGCTCTTACACCGGACGGCGACCTTGACATCGAAGTTATGAAGAGAATGATGGCTTGCGCAGGCGATATGGACGTAACACTTCACCGTGCATTTGATATGACACGTGATCCGTTCAAGACTCTTGAAGAGGCAATCGAACTTGGCTGCAAGACAATCCTTACATCCGGTCAGCAGAGCAATGTTGTTGAGGGTAAAGATCTTCTGAAGGAAGTATTTGAGAAGGCAGCAGGCAGAATCGACATCATGGCTGGTTGTGGTGTTAAGAAGTGGAACATCCAGGAGATCCACGATCATACAGGTATCGTAGTATTCCATACAACAGGTAGAAAAGGCGTTCTTGACTCCGGTATGAAATACAGAAAGAGCACTGTAGCGATGGGCTTACCGACACTTTCCGAGTATGAGATCTGGCAGACAGATGAGCAGGAATTCAGAGAGTGTGCAGAGATCGTTCATGCTTTCTAATTAGAATTAAGAAAGAACTCGCGCCTTGCGTGAGTGTTCCTAGGAGAATACGAAAGGGCAGGTTCAATTTGGACTTGCCTTTTCGACGATTATAGGGAGGTAATTAAACAATGATTTTTACACAGAAAGTTGTAGATGCAGCTCAGGTAAAATTCGCAGCGCTCCTTGAAAAAGCAGGCGAAGTGAAAAAGCAGGAAATTCTTACTTGCCTTGAGGAAGCACAGAAGACAGTTTCTGAGGATGTAATCTTCGCGATCAAATGGATTTATGCAAACAGCCCGTTAAGTGACATGGCAAACTATGACTTTGATCTGTTTAAAGAAACAGCAGAGCATGGAGTGATGCTTCGCGAGACTTCTCCGTTTGCAAAAGATATTCCGGAAGATATTTTCTTAAACTACGTTTTACATATCAGAGTAAATGAGGAAGAGCTTTGCGATTGCCGTAAACTGTTCCACGGTTTATTAGCAGACAGAGTAAATCATCTGTCCATGCATGATGCGATCATCGAGGCAAACTACTGGAACTGTGAAAACGTAATGTACCAGTTAACAGATATCCGTACCATCTCCGCTCTGGGCGCTTATAACTCCGCTTACGGAAGATGTGGTGAGGAATCTAACTTCGGTGTAAACGTATTCCGTGCGATCGGTATTCCGGCGAGACAGATCTACACACCACGTTGGGCACACTGCGATGACAACCACGCATGGGTAGAAGTATACTGCAACGGCGACTGGTACTTCCTCGGCGCATGTGAGCCGGAAGAAGTGCTCAATAAGGGCTGGTTCACAAACGCTTCCAGCCGTGCAATGCTGATCCACAGCCGCTGTTTCGGTGAGATTGAAGGCGAGGAGATTATTTCCAAAGTTGGTATGGCATCCTTCCTCAACAACTTAAAATTATACGCAGTGACAAAGAAACTCACAGTAGTGGTAAAAGATGAAGAGGGTAACCGCGTTCCGGGTGCACAGGTTGCATTTGGTATCTTAAACTACTCCAACATCTTCAACGCTGCGATCATGACAGCAGACGAAAATGGTGAAGCAAGCCTCACATGTGGTCTCGGAAGCTTAAATATCCACGTAAAGAAAGACGGCAAATACTGTGAGAAACTGATCTTTACACCGGATCAGGATGTAGTTGAGATCGTTCTGAAGACAGAGCCGATCGTTCATGATGAATGGCAGCAGTTCGCAACCATCGCTCCGAAGGATCAGATCGTAAATGGTGCAAAACCGACAGAAGAGCAGAAAGAGATTTGCCAGGCAAAGACAACAGCTGCAAACGCAAAACGTGAGCAGAGAGTGATCGACATGTTCGATGCTGACAAGGCAAATGCACTTGTTGCGAAATACGGCTACAGCCAGGAAATCTACAACGTTCTTTTTGATTCCAGAAGCAACGTTGAAAACCTGATCGCTTTCTTTGAGGATGAGAACTACGATGCTCAGGCAAAAGAGAAGCTGATCCTCACTCTGTCCAAGAAAGACAGAAGAGACGTAAACATCGAGATCCTCAAAGAGGCTCTTGACTATACAAAGGATTTCGCATACGAAGATGAAGACATGTTCTACAAGTACGTAGTTTGTCCGCGTGCATACTACGAGCCGATGTGCAAATCCAGAAAGTTCATCCTTGACTTCTTCACAGAAGAGCAGAAAGCTGCATTCAAAGCTGATCCGAAGTCTGTATGGACTTATATCAATGAGACCATCGGTTTTGATCCGACCATCGAATATGGTCAGATCACAACAAACCCGATCGGTGCGTTAACTGTAAAGAATGCAAGCCCGCTTTCCAAGAAGATCCTCTTCGTTGCGATCTGCCGTGCGCTGGGTATCATGTCCAGAATCAACATGCTCAACCAGCTGGCTGAGTACTATGCAGACGGTGAGTTTGTTCCGGTAGAAGTTCTTGAGAAGGGCAACTGCACAATTATCTTCGAAAAAGAAACAGATGAGACATTCCTGTACTATCCGGACTTCTCCATCGGTCTCCTTGTGAATGGCGAATACCAGACACTGGATCTCGAAAATGAGAAGTGGGATGGCAATCAGTTAAAGATCAACGTGACAAGCGGCGAATACCGTGTGATCACAGATAACCGTCTCCCGAACGGTAACCTTTACGCGAATAAATACCATTTCTATCTTGGAGAAGGTGAGACAAAGACTCTTAAACTCGAGAAATACCAGGCAAATCTGGCAGAAATGCTCGACAACTTTGCACTCGACGAGTTCAAAGTATACGATGAGGAAGGAAACGTAGTTCTCGGCAGCGAGCTGACAAAGAACAAAGCGATCCTCATGTGGCTTGAGCAGGGTAAAGAGCCGACAGAGCATATCTTAAACGAAATGCTTGACCAGGAAGAAGATTTCCAGGAACTCCCGGCAGACATTATCTTTATGATCAATGGCAAGGGCGCTCTTGAAAATGCGAAAGTACAGAAAGTTCTCGCTACATTCCCGAAGATCAAGGTTTACTACGACAGCTTCGTACCGAACGTAGAAACTCTCGCTAGAAGAATGTACGTAGATCCGGATAAATTACCGTTAGTGATCGTTACAACAAGAGAGCTGAATGCAGTTTACGCATGCAGCGGTTATAACGTAGGCAGCGGCGATATGCTGGTGAAGATCTGTAATAACTTCTAATACTTAGGATTATAGAAAAACCACAAAAGAATATTGACTTTCACGTTGAATTTAGGCATAATAGATATAATGACGATAGTCTAAGTATGAGTGAAAGGAGGAACTAAATATGGACCATGAGATGAATTTTATGGAAGATACTTTAGCGTATTTTGACCCGTCTGTGATGGGCGAAATGGACGATTCCCTCCTTGAGCTTTTATGTGAAGATGGTTTTCTGGATCTGGAGGAGATTTCTGAAGCGGAAACTCCGGAAGAGCAGGAAGCACTTCTCCGCCGCGCCATCGAGCGTGGTTTCCCACAGGAGTGGGATGAAGAAAGCCTTGATTCAGCCGTAAAGCTGATTGTTAAAAAACTCGATTCTCTTCGAATTTGGAAGGATCTGGTAGATGAAGACAAACATCTGCGAGCTCCGCCGGAACTGTGTGCAGATTGATCATTTTGTACATAGTTAATTTAGAGAATAAATAATAAGGAGAATTTTAATATGGCAACAGTATCTTTAAGAGGAATTAAGAAAGTTTACCCGAATACAGAAGGCAAGAAGAAAAAAGCGAAAAAAGGTGAAGAAGTTAAAAAGACTAACCTCACTATCACTGAGGAAGGCGTTCTTGCAGTTCAGGAGTTCAACCTTGAGATCAAAGATAAAGAGTTTATCGTACTCGTAGGTCCGTCCGGTTGTGGTAAGTCTACAACACTTAGAATGGTAGCAGGTCTTGAGGAAATCTCTGGTGGTGACCTTCTCATCGACGGTAAGAGAATGAACGACGTAGCTCCGAAGGATCGTGATATCGCGATGGTATTCCAGTCCTACGCTCTTTACCCGCATATGACAGTATACGAGAACATGGCGTTCCCGCTTAAATTACGTAAGATGCCGGCAGACGAGATCGACAAAGCTGTTCGTGCAGCTGCTGAGACTCTTGACATCACACAGTACCTTGAGAGAAAACCGAAGGCTCTTTCCGGTGGTCAGAGACAGCGTGTAGCGATCGGTCGTGCGATCGTTCGTGAGCCGAAAGCCCTCCTGATGGACGAGCCGTTATCCAACCTTGATGCTAAGCTTCGTAACCAGATGAGAGCTGAGATCATCAAACTTCGTCAGAAACTCGACACAACATTCATGTACGTTACACATGACCAGACAGAGGCTATGACTCTTGGCGATCGTATCGTTATCATGAAAGATGGTGTTATCCAGCAGGTTGGTACTCCGCAGGAAGTATTCGATCATCCGAGAAACCTCTTCGTAGCTGGCTTCATCGGTATGCCGCGTATGAACCTCTTCGATGCTGAGCTTGTTATCAAAGATGGCAAGTATGCAGTTGAAGTTGGCGGAATCAGCGTAGTTCTTTCCGACGACAAGCAGGCAAACCTCAAAGCTCAGAACGTAGCTCCGCAGGCTATCACACTCGGCGTACGTCCGGAGCATATCTCCCTTGCAAAAGCTGGTGCACCGGCTATCACAGGTGATATTGATGTAAGTGAGATGATGGGTAGCTCCGTTCATCTTCACGTTACAGCCCTCGGCGTAGACACAATCATTATCGTTCAGACAATGGGTCTCGACCAGGCAACACTGAACAACTTTGCTATCGGTAAAGCACTTTCCTTCGACTTCGATGGCTCTGTTGCTCACGTATTCGATAAGAACACAGGCATGAACCTTGAGTTCTAATTCTTAATTACATAGGATTCAAATGATGAGTTTCGGGCAGGATAGAAATATCCTGCCCCTTTTTTATACAATAGGAAACTTCGTTCTTATATATTCATTTATAAACGAATATTATTCATAAATAGGCATCGGTTTTCTTGTAAAAAAATCAGAAAAACACCCGAAAATATCCTCTTTTGGACATAAAAAACGTAAAAAATGTAAAGGAATATTTATATTATTTCTATTATTTATGTGTTGACAAATGTTCTGGGTAGATGTATACTCTTGACTAACAATTAACCAGATTTGCATATTATTCATTTAGAGATGTATAAATATGTAAAAAAGAGAATAAATTAACAACTAGGAGGAAATGATTATGTTAAAAAAGTTTAGTGCTCTGGTTCTTGCGTTGGTAATGGCGTGTACATGTTTGACTGCGTGTGGCAGCTCTGGTGCTTCTTTGTCGGGTGTGAAGAAAGCCGGCAAACTGGTGATTGCTACAAGCCCTGATTTCCCACCGTTTGAGAACCTGGAAAATGGCGAAGTTGTTGGTATTGAGATCGATATCCTGAACATGATTGCTGAGAAGATCGGTGTTGAACTTGTGATCGAGCAGATGGATTTTGAGTCTGTTATCCCGGGTATTCAGGCTGGCAAATTTAATGTTGGTGTTTCTGGTATCACTGTTACAGAAGATCGTAAAAAGAACGTGGATTTCTCCGATGCTTACTTCCATGCATCTCAGGCTATCGTAGTTACACCAGACAGCACAATTGCCAGCAAGGCAGATCTGACAGGTAAAAAGATTTCTGTTCAGACAGGTACTACTGCTGAAGATTACTGTATGGGTGAGGGTTACGAAGTTCTGGCATTCGCCGCTAATAACGATGCAGCTGCTGCACTGACATCCGGTAAAGCTGATGCATGGGTTGTGGATAATGAAGTAGCTGTAGCTCTGGCAGCTGAACAGGGTCTGGTTGTTTTAGATGAAGCAATGACTTCTGAGCCGTACGCGTTTGCATTCCCGAAGGGCAGCGACACTCTGGTTGCTGAATTCAACAAGATCATCGCAGAGATGATTGCTGACGGTACAATCCAGGGCATCTTCGATCAGTACGGTGTTCTGTACGTTTCTCCGTAAATGAATAAATGATAATCTCCCTGTGGGAAGTTCAAACTTCCCACAGGGTATTTTGGATAATGGAGTAAGAACAATGAATTTATTTGAAATGATGCAACAGGCCTTTGCACAGTGGGGATCTCAGCTGTATGATACCTTTATCGTAGAATCCCGATATATGATGCTGGTAGACGGCCTTAAAAATACTATGATTATTACCATTGGTGCGCTGCTTATCGGTGTGGTTCTGGGATCAATCATTTCTATTATTAAATATTGCGGAGAGGGCGTTCCATTTATGAAACCTCTTTGCATATTGTGCGACCTGTACACGACGGTTATTCGTGGTATTCCTGTGGTCGTTGTGCTTTTGATTTTTTACTTTATAATTTTGAAGAGTTCGGACGGTATCGTGGTTGGTATCGTTACTTTCGGTATCAACTCCTCTGCCTATATGGCGGAGCTGATGCGAAGCGGTATCAATGCCGTTGATCCCGGCCAGATGGAAGCCGGCCGCAGCCTGGGTATGTCGAATCTGCAGGCTACATGGAAGATTATCCTGCCTCAGGCTATGAAGAACATTCTTCCTGCGATTGGTAACGAAATGATTGCTTTGCTGAAGGAAACTTCAGTTGCCGGTTATGTGGCAGTTTCTGATCTGACCAGAGCAGGCAATCTGATCCGAAACAATACCTACGATGCAGTAAATCCACTGATGGTGGTTGCACTTACCTATCTGGCACTCGTGGTTATTTTGACTCAGTTATTGGGAATTCTGGAAAGGAGACTGGCTAAGAGTGATAAGCGTTGAACATTTAAGAAAAAGCTTTCAGGGCACTGAAGTTTTAAAAGATATCAGCGTCACCATCAACAAAGGTGACGTGGTCTGTATCATCGGCCCTTCCGGTTCCGGTAAATCTACGTTTCTGAGATGTCTCAATATGTTAGAGAAGCCAAATGACGGAAAGATTATCTTTGATGGTGAAAATCTGGCTGCTCCTAAGGCGAATCTGAACCTGCACCGCCAGAAGATGGGTATGGTATTCCAGCAGTTTAATCTGTTTCCGCATATGACAGTGTTGGAAAATCTGACTTGTGCTCCAATGATGCTGAAAAAGATTCCTCAGGCAGAGGCGGAAGCCAAGGCGATGGATTTGCTGGAGCGTGTTGGGCTGGCGGACCGTGCCGGAGAATATCCGAATAAACTGTCCGGCGGACAGAAGCAGCGTGTGGCAATCGTTCGGGCTCTGTGCATGGATCCTGATGTGATGCTCTTTGACGAACCAACTTCCGCTCTGGATCCGGAGATGGTTGGTGAGGTTCTGGATGTAATGAAGACCCTGGCAGAGAAGGGGTTAACTATGGTGGTTGTTACCCACGAGATGGGCTTTGCACGTGAGGTTTCTAACCGTGTTCTGTTCCTGGATGGCGGTGTTATCGCAGAAGAGGGGACTCCGGATGAAATATTCGGAAATCCTCAGTGTGAGCGACTCCGGACGTTCCTGGCAAAGGTTCTGTAAGAGAGGTATATAGCGATGAAAGGCAAGCATTTATTGAAACTGTTGGATTTTACTCCGGCAGAAATCACCCAGCTGCTGGATCTGGCAGCAGACTTCAAGGCCAAGAAGAAAGCCGGTATTCCACATAGAATCCATGAGGGTAAGAATATTGTCCTCTTATTTGAAAAAGATTCCACCCGTACCCGTTGTGCATTTGAAGTGGCAAGTGCTGATCTGGGTATGGTTGCTACCTATTTAGGACCAAGCGGCAGTCAGATGGGTAAAAAAGAATCCATCGCTGATACAGCCCGCGTACTTGGCCGTATGTACGACGGTATTGAGTATCGTGGTTTTGCTCAGACTATCGTAGAAGATCTGGCAAAGTATGCAGGTGTTCCGGTATGGAACGGACTGACCAATGAGTTCCACCCGACCCAGATCCTGGCAGACTTTCTGACGATCCGCGAGCACTTCGGAAGCCTTCAGGGTAAGAAACTGGTTTACATGGGCGATGCCAGATATAATATGGGTAATTCCCTGATGGTTGGCTGTGCGAAGATGGGTATGCACTTTGTGGCCTGTGCTCCGGCCAAGTATTTTCCAAGCGAAGAACTGATCGACCAGTGTCAGGCTATTGCAGCCGAGACCGGAGCGAAACTAGAGTTTATCACGGACCCAATGGAAGCGACCAAGGATGCGGATGTGATCTATACGGATGTTTGGGTATCCATGGGTGAGCCGGACAGCGTTTGGGAAGAGCGCATTAAGGAGCTGACTCCGTATCGTGTGACCAAAGAACTGATGGAAAATGCCGGTGCGCAGTGTCGTTTTATGCATTGTCTGCCTGCGTTCCATGATCTGAACACCACCATTGGCAAGCAGATTTATGACAAATTTGGCATCACTTGTATGGAAGTGACTGACGAGGTCTTCGAAAGTGAAGCTTCTATCGTCTTTGACGAGGCAGAAAACCGTATGCACACCATTAAAGCTGTGATGGCAGCAACTTTATAATGAAAATATATTTTGCTTAATAAATAGTTACAGCCGGGCTTCGAAAAGTCCGGCTGTAGCTTTTTTATTTTTCTTTTATTTTTCTGTAATCTCGGCGTGTAGTTCCTGCAGGGATTTGATAATACCGCAGCCAGGCATATTCATAGCCTTAATGCCGCTGGCAGCTGCCTTGGCCGCCGCGATGGTAGTGATATATGGCACTTTCTTCTTGATCGCAGCCTTTCGCAGGTAGCTGTCATCGCTGGCCTCACTGGCACTGTGAGGTGTGTTGATGATCAGATCTACCTTGCCGTTTGTAATCAGGTCATTGATGTTTGGACGGGCTTCCCCAAGCTTGTAAACAAACTCGGAAAGAATACCGGCATCTGTCAATGCCTTCTGGTTGTTTTTGGTAGCTAAAATCCGGAAGCCGGAATCTAGCAGGTCATGAGCGACCTCCAGCATTTCCTCTTTATCCTTGTCGCATACGGAGATCAATACCCGTCCGGTCAGAGGAAGTTTGGTCTGGGTTGCTTCCTGAGCTTTGAAGAATGCCTCGCCGTAGAAGTGGGATAATCCCAAAACTTCGCCGGTGGAGCGCATCTCAGGTCCAAGGATTGGGTCAACCTCTGGGAACATATTGAATGGGAATACCGCTTCCTTGACACCGTAATAAGGAATATTCTTCTCCTTCAATCCTGCTACCGGGGATTCACGTCCGGTCAGCTCGGAGGTAATAATGTCGATCGCCAGAGGAACCATGCGGATATTGCAGACCTTGCTGACGAGAGGAACCGTTCTGGATGCTCTCGGGTTGGCTTCCAAAACAAATACTTTATCATCCTCGATGGCGTATTGCATATTCATCAGGCCCTGGACGCCCATTTCTTCAGCAATCCTGCGAGTATATTCCTTGATGGTGGCAACATGTTCCTCGCTGATATGGCGGGAAGGAATGACGCAGGCGGAATCGCCGGAGTGAACACCGGCAAGTTCGATATGCTCCATGACAGCAGGTACGAAGGCATGTTTGCCGTCACTGATGGCATCGGCTTCGCACTCCAGTGCGTGGTTCAGGAACCGGTCGATCAGGATCGGACGGTCAGGAGTGACACCCACGGCTGCTGCCATATACTTTTTCAGATTTTCAGGATCATAAACAACTTCCATGCCACGGCCTCCAAGCACATAGGAAGGACGTACCATAACCGGATAACCGATCTGTTCTGCGATCTGCAGGGCTTCTTCCACAGTAACTGCCATTCCGGACTCCGGCATAGGGATTCCAAGCTTATCCATCATGGCACGGAACAGATCTCTGTCCTCGGCAAGATCAATGACAGCAGGAGAGGTACCAAGGATCTTGACACCGTTGCGTTCCAGATCTGCTGCCAGATTCAGCGGTGTCTGACCGCCGAACTGAGCGATGACACCCACTGGCTTTTCCTTGTGGTAGATACTCAGCACATCTTCCAGAGTCAGAGGCTCAAAATACAGCTTATCGGAGGTATCATAGTCGGTGGACACAGTTTCCGGGTTACAGTTGACGATGATTGTCTCAAATCCCAACTGCTTCAGAGCCAAAGAGGCATGAACGCAGCAATAATCAAATTCGATACCCTGACCGATACGGTTTGGGCCTCCGCCAAGAATCATAACCTTCGGTTTTTCTTCATTCACAGGATTTTTATCGGTACCGTTATAGGTGGAATAGTAGTAAGCCTTATCCTGGGTACCACTGACATGGACTGGCTCCCATGTTTCTTCAACGCCCAGTTCCATTCTGCGGTTACGGATGGAATCCTCGGAAACTTCCAGGATCTTGCTCAGATATTTATCGGAAAAGCCGTTTTTCTTGGCGTTAATAAGTGCATGATCTTCCGGAAGCGCACCTTTTTTTGCAACAAGCTCTTCCTCTTCCTGAACCAGCTCCAGCATCTGATTTAAAAACCAGTGTTTGACTTTTGTGATCTGGTGGATTTCCTCCACAGTTGCACCCTTGCGTAGTGCTTCATATATCATAAAGTGGCGCTCACTGGATGGTGTATGGAGGCGGCGCAGCAGTTCATCTTTGGAAAGAGAATTAAAATCCTTCACATAACCCAGACCATGACGGCCGGTCTCCAGGCTGCGGATTGCCTTCTGGAAAGCTTCTTTATAAGTTTTTCCGATGCTCATGACTTCGCCGACGGCGCGCATCTGGGTACCGAGTTTGTCTTCTACACCCTTAAACTTTTCAAAAGCCCAGCGTGCAAACTTAATAACCACATAGTCACCGTCCGGAACGTATTTATCAAGCGTTCCGTATTTTCCACATGGGATATCCTTCAGAGTCAGACCTGTTGCCAACATGGCGGATACCAGAGCGATCGGAAAACCGGTAGCCTTGGATGCCAGGGCAGAAGAACGAGAGGTTCTTGGGTTGATTTCAATGACGATATCCCGATCGGTTTTAGGATCGTGTGCCCACTGAACATTGGTTCCACCAATGACCTGGACCGCTTCTACGATCTTATAGGATTTTTCCTGCAGACGTTTCTGTACATATT
>JAZTZT010000198.1:0-6697 GCA_045637605.1 Pilosibacter sp. | reverse complement strand
GCTTCTGTTGCTGCCTCTTTTGCTGCCTCTGTTGCTGCCGGAGCTGCTGTTGTAGCTGCTGCCTCTTCTTTTGCGCCACATGCTGTAAGGCTAAGAGCCATAGCACCTGCTAAACCTACTGCTAATAATTTTTTCATAGTATATACCTCCATTTTTTGAATCTTATCGATCCATATTAGTTTCAGTATATCAAAATTACACAAAAAATCAACCAGTAAATCCCAAAAATTGGTATTTATTTCAAGATTTGAAACAGTATTTTATATTGATTTTAAAGCATCAAACAGAAAAGAGCTCTGTTTTCCTTGTATTTACATCAAATAAATCAAGGAAAACAAAGCCCTAAATTCTCTCTAAAAACTACTTATAGTTATTTGTAGTTAACGATCTTACCAAAGTCAGCCTTTAAGGAAGCGCCGCCAACAAGACCGCCGTCGATATCTGCCTGTGCAAATAACTCAGCTGCGTTTGCTGCGTTTACAGATCCGCCGTACTGGATGCGGATTGCTTCTGCTGTTGCCTCATCGTAAACTTCTGCGATGCAAGCACGGATTGCTGCACAAACTTCTTCAGCCTGCTCTGTTGTAGCTGTTACGCCTGTACCGATAGCCCAGATCGGCTCGTAAGCGATCACTGCTGTCTTAGCCTGATCAGCTGTTACGTTCTGAAGAGCGATCTTAACCTGCATTCTGATCCAGTCAAGAGTGATACCCTGCTCTCTCTGTTTGAGAGTCTCACCACAGCAGATGATCGGTGTTAAACCGTGCTCAAATGCTTTGAGAACTTTCTTATTAACTGTCTCATCTGTCTCTGCGAAGTATTCTCTTCTCTCAGAGTGACCGATAATTACATATTTAACGCCAGCGTCTGTTAACATATCCGGAGCGATCTCGCCTGTGAAAGCACCTTTCTCCTCATAGTACATATTTTCAGCACCTACAGCGATGTTTGTGCCTTTACAAGCTTCTACAACCGGGATAATGTCGATAGCCGGTACGCAGAATACTACATCAACTTCCTCGGAAGCTACTAACGGTTTTAATGTTTCTACAAGAGCAACTGCCTGAGACGGAGTCATATTCATCTTCCAGTTGCCTGCAACGATTTTTCTTCTTGCCATGATTATACTTACCTCGTTCGATTATTTGTTATCAGCTGCCATTACGCCCGGAAGCTCTTTACCCTCGAGGAACTCTAAGGAAGCGCCGCCGCCTGTGGAGATGTGGGACATCTTGTCGCCGAAGCCAAGCTGGTTAACAGCTGCTGCGGAGTCACCACCACCGATGATTGTTGTAGCGTCTGTCTCTGCAAGAGCCTCTGCTACAGCGATTGTACCTTTTGCAAGTACCGGGTTCTCGAATACGCCCATCGGACCATTCCATACTACAGTCTTTGCGGACTTAACAGCTTCAGCATAAAGAGCTGCTGTCTTCGGTCCGATATCGCATGCCTCTTTGTCTGCCGGAAGCTCATCGCAGGAAATGTATTCAACAGCGATTTCAGCATCGATCGGGTTCGGGAATGCATCGATAACAGCAGAGTCAACCGGAAGAAGAAGTTTCTTGCCAAGTTTCTCAGCTTTTGCCATCATCTCTAAGCAGTAATCGAACTTTGTCTCGTCGCAAAGGGAGTTACCGATCTCTTTGCCCTGTGCTTTTAAGAATGTGTAAGCCATGCCACCACCGATGATGAGTGTGTCACATTTCTCAAGAAGGTTGGAGATTACGTTTAACTTATCAGCAACTTTAGCACCGCCGAGGATCGCTACGAACGGACGAACCGGGTTCTCTACAGCATTTCCAAGGAACTCGATCTCTTTCTGCATTAAGTAACCAACGCAGTTGTTGCCGCCTTTTGCTGTGATGAATTTTGTAACGCCTTCAACAGAAGCATGTGCTCTGTGGGAGGAACCGAATGCATCACATACGTAATCATCAGCGAGGTCAGCTAACTCTTTGCTGAATTCTTCGCCGTTCTTTGTCTCTTCTTTGCCACGGAAACGTGTATTCTGAAGTAATACAACATCGCCTTCGTTCATAGCAGCAACTGCAGCTGTTGCAGCTTCGCCTGTAACGTTGTAATCAGCTACGAAAACAACTTCTTTACCGAGTTTCTCGGAAAGTCTTGCTGCTACCGGAGCAAGAGACTCACCTTCGTTCGGGCCATTTTTAACTTTACCGAGGTGGGAGCAAAGGATTACTTTACCGCCGTCAGCGATTAATTTGTTGATTGTCGGAAGAACTGCGTTGATACGTGTCTCATCTGTGATCTCACCATTCTTAAGCGGAACGTTGAAATCGCAGCGAACCAGGACTCTTTTACCTTTTGCGTTGATATCATCAACTGTTTTCTTATTTAATGCCATTTTATTTTCCTCCAAGGAATCTTGAAAATTCATAAAAAGGGTCCGGTCCTTATCAGACCGGACCCCTAATTGAGTCATTTGTTTTAAACTCTACAGTGTACGATTTCTTATACGTTCATAAGTGTACCGAAGTGTTTGATTGTACGGCACATCTGGCTTACGTAGGAGTTCTCGTTGTCGTACCAGGAAACAACCTGTACCTGAGTTGTGTTCTCATCGATCGGAAGAACCATTGTCTGTGTAGCATCGAAGAGGGAACCGAATCTCATACCGATGATATCGCTGGAAACGATCTCGTCTGTGTTGTAACCGAAGGACTCGTTAGCCTGTGCTTTCATAGCTGCGTTGATGTCCTCTTTTGTCGGCTGACCCTTAACAACTGCTGTAAGGATTGTTGTGGAACCTGTCGGTGTCGGAATACGCTGAGCAGCGCCGATTAATTTACCGTTTAATTCCGGAATTACAAGACCGATTGCTTTTGCAGCACCTGTGCTGTTCGGAACGATGTTGATAGCGCCTGCGCGGGATCTTCTCTTATCGCCTTTTCTCTGCGGACCGTCAAGGATCATCTGATCGCCTGTGTAAGCGTGGATTGTGCACATGATACCTGTCTGGATCGGGAAGTTGTCGTTAAGAGCCTTAGCCATCGGAGCTAAGCAGTTTGTTGTACAGGAAGCAGCGGAGATGATGTGATCATCAGCTGTTAATACTTCGTGGTTTACGTTGTAAACGATTGTCGGAAGGTCGTTACCAGCCGGAGCGGAGATAACAACATACTTAGCACCAGCATCGATGTGAGCCTGAGCTTTAGCCTTGGATGTGTAGAAACCTGTACACTCAAGAACTACGTCAACATCGATCTCGCCCCACGGAAGCTCTGCAGCGTTAGCCTTAGCGTAGATCTTGATCTCTTTGCCATCAACTGTGATGGAATCATCGCTATAGGAAACTGTGTCAGCAAGAGCATATCTGCCCTGTGTGGAATCATATTTTAATAAGTGTGCAAGCATCTCCGGAGATGTTAAGTCGTTGATAGCAACGATCTCAAAACCCTCTGCACCAAACATCTGTCTGAAAGCCAGACGACCGATACGGCCAAAGCCGTTAATTGCAACTTTAACTGCCATTTTTCATTTCCTCCTAATATATAAGTGATTGTTAAATTCTAATCAACCTGTGTTACATTGTACAAAATTCCAAACAAAATAGCAAGCGTTTTTTCAAAATAAATAGTATGATTTTTTCCTTTTCTATTGGTTTTTTCAACATGTTTCATTATATTGTTGGTTATTTTGTTATCTCTTTTCTTTATTGACAGATATTTTATTGCGGTTATGAACACAAAACAAGGCACACGGTTTGTTAAAACCATGTGCCCTGTTTTTTCATATCTGTATGATCAGGTCACTTCTGATCATGCTTTCATTTACATTTATATCTCGTCCTTTACATAACCTGCAATATTATAAGCATGGTCAGAAATACGCTCTAAGTTGCTTAAGATATCCAGGAAAATAACGCCTGCGGACGGATTACAGATATTCTGAGAAAGACGTTCAATGTGTTTGTCACGAAGTTCTTCTTCAAGTCCGTCAACCTCATCTTCAAGCTTGCTGACTTTTCTGATGATATCCAGATTCTTATCCTGACGGGCCGCGACCGCAAATGTTACCACGTTGGAAGTTGCGCCTGCGATCCACTTAAAGTCTTCCATACCAACTTCAGAGAATACCAGGTTATGTTCTTTCAAGTACTCTGCCGCCTCGGCAAGGTTCTCTGCATGATCACCAATACGCTCGATATCGCTGACACTGTAGAACAGATTGCTGACCTGACGTTTCTGCTCCTCATTGAGGGACAGGTTGTTAACCTGGATCAGATACTCTGTCAGCTTCTTATTCATAATATTGATCGCTTTTTCATTTGCATAAACTTCCTGGATACGATCGTAATCGCCCTTGATAATGATATCCAGTGCAAGTTTTAAGTTCTTGTCTACCTGCTTGCCCATGTGAACAGTTTCCATGTTGGCAACTTCCAGAGCCATCGGCGGAGACTGGAAAATACGCTGGTCCACATGAAGCTTATTCTCCGCTGCATTTTCTTTCTCTGCCGCAACACTCTCCGCTGTTTCTTTGATAACATAGCCCGAGAAGTTAACCAGCTGTTTTGCAAATGGGAAGAGCACAATTGTATTGGTCACGTTGAAGATCGTGTGGAAAATGGAAATCTGTAAAGAGTCCATATATCCATTTGTAAACTCCGGTGCAACAAATGTTAAAATAAATGTACCGACACCGAAGAGAACCGCACCAGCCATATTAAAAGTCAGATGGATAACAGCAGCACGTCTCGCATTGCGGTTTGCACCTGCACCAGAAAGGATCGCGGTCACACAAGTACCGATATTCTGACCGAGTGTGATATAGATTGCAGCACTTCTGTTTACCATACCGCTCATCGCAAGAGTCTGTAAGATACCGACAGACGCTGTGGAGCTCTGGATCAGAGCTGTTACACCGGCACCAACTAAGATACCGAGAATTGGATTACCGCCAAGAACTGCGAACGCATGAGCAAAGATTGGAGAATCTGCATACGGTTTTACCGCTCCGGACATATAAGTAAGACCACAGAACAGGAAACCCATACCGATTAAAATCTCACCTGCAAGACTTTTTTTCTTCTTCACAAAGATCAGGAAATATGCTCCAATTCCTACAAACAGTGGCGCAAAGAAAGACGGCTGGAAGATTCTCATCGCATCGCCCAACTCATTCATGGATACCATCCATGCTGTGATCGTTGTACCGATATTTGCACCCATGATAACGCCGACTGCCTGTGTCAGATTTAAGATACCGGCGTTTACAAAGCCTACAACCATAACGGTTGTAGCACTACTGCTGTGGAGTGTCGCTGTGATCAGCGCACCAAGCACGATCGCAAGAAGGCGATTGTCTGTAACCAGACGCAGGAAACCACTCATCTTACTTCCGGCTGCCTTCTGCATACCGTCACCCATGACGTTCATTCCATAAAGGAACATTCCAAGACCGCCAAGGAACATAAAAATATTACCCAATAGGTCGATTGACATGTTTTTATCCCCCATTAATAAAAATTTCCACCATTCTTATCATAACAAGAAAAGTCAAGAATTTCAATTGATATTCCACTCTTTGCCATTATTTTGTGTTATTTTGTGACAAAAAACGCTATTTTTCATTTACTTTTCTTAAAACCAGCACTATACTTTTCTTAACTATAAATCGTTTTGCACGCTCAGGAGGACCTTCCATGTTATGTGATTTTCATATTCATACCGACTTTTCAGCCGATTCCAAGACACCGGTCCGCGACCAGATTGAAGCCGCGATCCAACTTGGGATGAAAGAAATCTGTATTACCGACCATCATGATTATGGTACTTCGGATATGTGCCATCTGGACTATACCATTGACCCGGTCTCCTATTTTTCTGCCTTAAAAGATCTGGCAGATGAATATCGAGAAAGAATCCATGTCCGTTCCGGCATTGAACTTGGCCTCATGATCCGTGAGAAAGAATATCTCAATGAACTGGTCAAAACCATCCCGGCTGATTTTATCATCGGTTCTAATCATTTCATCGACGGATACGATGTTTTCGACAAGAAGTTCTACTATGATTATGGTTATACGGTTCCGGGAACAGACCATCAGGCTTACCGTCGTTTTTTTGAAGCGTCTTTAGAACGTGTAAAAACTTTGGACTGTTTTGACAGCCTTGGTCATCTGGATTATGTCGTTCGTTACGGTCCGGAGAAAAATGCCAACTATCACCCGGCTGATTATATGGACGTGATCGATGAGATTTTGAAAGCGCTGATTTCCAAAGGCAAGGCTCTGGAGTGCAATACTGCAGGTTTTAAATACGGACTCGGCCACACGCACCCGTATGAAGAGATTCTAAAACGTTACCATGAGCTTGGCGGAGAACTCTTGACTGTCGGTTCTGATGGCCATAGACCACACGAAGTTGGAGGATATTTTGAACAGGCCCGTGAGATCCTGATAAACTGCGGATTCCGGTATTATACCGTTTATAGGGAGAGGAAACCGGTGTTTTTGCCGCTGTAGATGGGTATTTAATTGAGTCAACTTGATGATAAAGAAGTCCCAGGATGATAGGAATTCTATGGTCCTTCTTGAAAACACCTGTCATCCTGGAACTTTTTCATAGCCAAGTTACCTTAATTAAATACCAGTAACTGCACAGCACTAAGATTACAGGCTTTTTCAGTAAATGTGAAGCCTGATTGTTAATAAGTGTACTTAGATTAGTAAAGA
>JAZTZT010000197.1:0-22520 GCA_045637605.1 Pilosibacter sp. | reverse complement strand
ATATCGAGAAGCGTTCAAATTTGCAAGACTTAACTACTGTAAGATTCCAGATAACTAAATATCTCTGCCATTGTCGGAAACCAGATTCCTTCCATCAATCGCTCTTGCTCTTTGATTGGAAATTCGGCAAGAGGCATATGTGTAAACAGATTTACTGTCTCTTTATCCATGTCATAAACGATCAGATATCCTTCCTCTGCAACAAGACAATAATTCTCCTTTACCAATTCGTGTTGAACCTCGTCCACGTTTAAAACAAGGTGTGCTAAAGTCTCGTCCTGACCGGATTCCCGGATATATTCCTCCGCAAACAATGGAGGCTCATACGTTTCAATAGCCTGCACCTGTTGAATCTCTTCCTTCTCTCCCCCTTTAGTTATCCAAAACAATCCGATCAAGCAAAACATCGTCAAACAAAAAAAGAAAAGAAAGCCGGATACATGTTTTCTCATAGGATATTCCTCCTTTTAAAAACAGTATCTGCTTTCCTTCCCTATTTTATACATCATTACATAAGATGAACTTTCTTTAAAACACCAAGAAGCCTTGTTCCTCCCGGCATCTGACGAAGTTCCTCTTCGTCCATACATTTTAATTTGATCAATAATATACCGTATACACCAACGGCAACAACAATGGATACCATTGTCGCTATTGCATTGCTCTTGATTACCATAAAGATCAGCTTGTACACACAGAATGTACATCCGCCCATAATAGCTGCTGAGATTGTTGGGATCACAAATGTCTTCTTCATTTCCTGATGATATCCAATGGTTCTTCGAATTGCCCAATGATTCAAAGCACACATGATTAGTGCAAATGCAATACTTGCATATACCATGCTGTAAATACCAAGATCCATAACAAGCGCCATTATCTCCAGCACACCAATATGAAGAACCAAAGCGATCAATGCATGAATGATCGGAAGATGCATCTTGTCAATACCCTGCAAGATTGCATTGGTTACCGTCGATAAAGAATAAAAGATTACTGCAATTGAACCATATAATGTCATCTGGATCGCCAGAGAATTATCTCCGGAGAATAACAGATTGTTGATCGGGCCTGCAAGAACAGTAAGACCGACTGTAGACGGAATTGCGATCAACATAGAGAAACGAATCGCTGCCGTGATCCTTGCGCGGATCTTCTTTCTGTCTCCCTCTGCAACCGCTCTGGATACAGATGGAATCAATGAAGATGATAATGCATTCGAAACCGCCATAGGAACGTTGATCAGCAAATGGTACTTTCCGGTATAAACACCCCAGTCGGCTGCAAACTGAGCCTCTCGACCCAGGCTGGCAAAATTCGCTGCCAGTAAACCATTATCGATCACGCTGTTCACATTATAAATCGCAGAACTTACAATGACCGGAACAACAGTAAAGAACAGAACCCTTGTAATCTCACCATAACTCTCCAGATTACCAGAATGATCTCTTTTGATCTGGCGTGCAGACGTCTTTCGATAACCTACAAATAATAACAGTAAGAAAAGCAGTGCAGTCAATGCACCGGATCCGGTACCGATCGTACCACCGGCCGCGCCCCAGGCATTGGAGTAACCGGTGCCAATCTCATTCTTTAATATTTCTACTTTCAGTGCTTCATTAAACAGATAACTTCCGGCCGCTACACTAACAATCGCATTGATGATCTGCTCAAACACCTGAGAACATGCAGTCGGAACCATCGTTCCGCGTCCCTGGAAATATCCACGGAACACTCCCAGATATGCCATGATCCATACAGTTGGAGCCAGTGTTTTCAGTGCAAACGCCGCATACGGCATAAAGAAAATCTCACTGGCAAAGAAATCAGCTCCAAACCAGATAACAGCCGCCGTGATCGCACCGACAACGGTTGCATAACACAGCGCTGCACGGAAAATACGATCGGCATTACGATATTGCTTATTTGCAAGCCTTGCAGAAACCATCTTAGATACCGCCAACGGAAGGCTGTACGAAGATAATAACAGCGCAATATTGTATACATTAAACGCAGTTCCGTAATAGCCCATTCCTTCATCGCCAATGATGTTGATCATCGGAATGCGGTATGCAATACCAATGATTCGAACAACGATCGAAGCAATCGCTAAAATACTTCCCTGTACAACAAAGTTGGACTCTTTCGTCCTGCTTCGTTTCTTACTTTCCATAGAATTCCGTCCTGTGAACCTTGTCTGTGCCATTTACACAGATCCAGGTCTTTCCTTTGTTCAATATGATTTCATTACCTTCCAGGTCATAGTATCTGGTCACGCCGAACTCGCCGTCTTTCTTCCATGTAACCGGGATCGCTTTACCATTGGTAATGTAATAACCTTCGCGACCTGTATGCAGATTAATATTCAAATAATCTGTGGTTGCATAATATCCCCACTCAGCATATTGAATAATGATATTCTTTACTGCAATCTGACCTTCATTGCCTTTATGGGCCGCCCCGTACTGATAGCGATAATATAAACCGTCATCTTCATTGTACTCAAACCACGGTTCATTATAGCTGTAACCAGGAACAACTTTATACGCATCCTGTCCGTCCAGCTGTACCTGTGTGGTTCCACCGGCAAATTTAAAATGTCCCTGATAAGAGTCACTATACTCCGTACTGTATCCTAATTTTTCAATGGTGCTTTTGATCTTAGATGCACTCGCATAGGCATTGTGCGGAGCTTTTTTATCGTTGGAACGGAAGAATGCGTTACCGCCTACGCCTTCCACTCCATTGATATTATCTACGTTTTCCAGATAAGGAACTGCAAATGTGCTCTGTCCAAAGTGAGCATAGATCGCATCAAACTCACGGGCAAAGTATGTATAATATGTACGGCAGCTGCGAACAGATCCGATACGCTCCAGATCATCATAGTCCTCGATGATCGCCATATAACGATTCATAGTACCCTCAACCGGAGCCTCATATACAACACCTGCACGGTTGATTCCATACTGCGGAAGAGCTTCTTTGTCGTTGCTCATCATGATTGCGATCGGTCTGCGATTTGCCTTTTCCACATCCACAAGCTCTCCGGTCAGATAGCTGGAAATCTTACCATCGATCTCTATGCGCTCTTCCTGTACTTCAAAAGCAGCTGTTGTTTCCTCCGCCTCTGTTTCCAGTACAACCACCTGCTTCGTTGTTTCCTCTTCAGCTGTTGTTTCCACAACTGCTGTTGTTGCAACAACTTCTTCATATTTTTTGCTTCCGCAACCGCTGAGCATCGCTGCCATCATACACACAGCAATTCCCATCTTGACCCGCATGCTCTTTTTCATCATCTTCTGTAACCCCTCCGCTCCAGAATCTCACTCTGCATTGCTTCCATCTCTTTGCGCTCTTCCTCTTCCATATGATCATAACCGGAAAGATGCAACATACTATGTGCCACTAAGAACGCCAGCTCTCGGGTCTCTGAGTGACCGTATTTCTCAGCCTGTTCTTTCACTTTCTCCACAGAGATCACGATGTCACCCATCATAAGTTCACCGGTATCCGGGTTAAAATACTCCTCTGGTGTCTCTTCTAATGCATCAAAATCGCCCGGTGTTTCAAAATCACACATCGGGAAAGAAAGAACATCTGTCGGATTATCAATCTGACGCATATCCAGATTGATCTGATGGATTCCTTCATTATCTGTCAAAAGAACATTGACCTCAAAATCATACGGACATTCCACATAATCGATGGATTCCTCAATCACATTATGGATAATCTCTTCTACCGGAAGATCCAGTTTTAAATCGGTCTCGTAATCAATGGTTATTGTCATGCTTTCGTCCTTCCCGGCCGGCACGGTCAGTTTTTCTCTGGAATCTCACTTTCGGCTTTGCTTCTGTTTTCTCTGAATTGCCTTCACGTTTCTTCGCAGCGATCTCCTTGCCTTTGGCCTCATAGTCATCATATGCTTTTACAATCTTCTGAACCAGAGGATGACGTACAACATCATCACTGGTAAAGTAACAAATTCCAATATCATCAATGCCTTTTAAAATCTTAAGCGCTGTATCCAGACCGGAAACCGTTCCATACGGAAGGTCCTTCTGAGACTGGTCACCGGTAATGATCACCTTAGAACCAAAACCGATACGCGTCACGAACATCTTCATCTGTGCCTGAGTTGTATTCTGAGCCTCGTCCAGAATAATAAATGCATTATCTAACGTACGTCCACGCATATAAGCAAGCGGTGCAACTTCGATCAGACCTTTCTCAGCATTATGAAGGTAACTTTCCGCTCCCATAATCTGATAAAGCGCGTCATACAATGGTCTTAAATACGGATCGATCTTACTCTGAAGATCACCCGGAAGGAAACCGAGTTTTTCACCTGCTTCAATAGCAGGACGTGTCAGGATAATACGGTTTACCTCTCCATTTTTAAATGCCTGAATAGCCATGGCCATACCAAGATAGGTTTTACCGGTTCCCGCAGGACCAACACCAAATACGATCATTTTCTTACGGATTAAATCCAGATACTGTTTTTGACCCAGAGTTTTAGGTTTTACCGGTTTACCGTTGATGGTATGACACACAATATCTTTGTCGATCTCCAGTAATTCTGTATCTTTTCCTTCAAAGGAAAGAGCAAGCGCATAATCTACATTCTGTTCTCCGATCTCCTCTCCACGTTTAGAAAGAGAGATCAGAGTGGAAAATACACTCTTTGCACGTTTCACTGCATGTTCCGGACCGATCACTTTGATCTCTCCGTTTCTTGCAATCATGGAAACATGTAAGGTACGCTCAATCTTTTTTAAATAACAGTCAAATTGACCGCACACCTTCCTCTCGTGTTCTACTGGAATATCAATAATTGTCTCAATTACACTCATTTATTAACTAATTCTCCTCATATTTCCCGACTGAACGATCTTCAACTGCAATATTTTCAATCACAGTAATTGTCCCCGTATACGTCCATCCGGATTCATTAAATTCTATTTTACCATCACTTCCAAGTATTTGTATACCTTTTTCCAATAATTTTTCTATATATTCCTGCATATATCTCTCTCCGATTTTTTCAGCTTCTTCCTCTGTATAAAACCGCTCATACTCATTATACTCATAAGCAGTCAGTATTCCGTAATAAACCGGCAAATATAAATTATCTAAAAAATGAATCTGTTTTTGTTCTGTAATAATTTCCCATAAGTGATCACCTTTGGGCGGCAACAGAAAATAAAAAGAATTTCCCATTAATCTAATATATCCACCTTTTCGTACAAAACCGGTTCGCACTTTTTCTATTTTCGACAAAGAAAACTTCCTTTCAAACAAATGTGTCGTTTGTGCAAAAATCTCTGCATCTGCATGCACCTCATGACTGTTTATCAATAAATCCGAGTCATCATAAACAGGAATCGTTCCGTCCACCAACAGCATTCCCTTTTCTATTACATCTCCAACTTTTACATTTGAAAGTCCCTGTCTGACGATAACTTCTTTTATGATTCCATTTCTTTCGGCAATCAGATCACACGGAGTCTCATCTTCTTCCATGGGCTCCATTATCACATCATTTTCTTTTATCCGAATAATCAGTCTAGTCCCCCGAATCTCAGCAGAGACCCAGGTAATCTCTGTAAAAGCATTTCTTATTCCGGCTTCTAATGCATCACAGGAAATATCCATTTTCTTCATTCCGTGATGAACAGGAACGGTCTTAAGATATGCATTCAACATCTCATCTGTAAACCGCAAATTTCCTTCATAAGAAATATCCCATATAAAAAAGGAACTTAGATACAAACTTAAGCAGAATATAAGGATACCAATTCCAAGTAATTTACGCTTTCGATTTCGATATAAAAAAAACGGAACACCGTGTCTTCCCTTGATTCTGAGATGAACACCTGTCTTCCGTGCTACGTCTTTCATCTTCTTAAAGTCATTTGGACTTGTTAAAAAATGAGACTGATTTATTTGTTCGATCAAAAGCGAACGTTTTGAGGAAATGTTGAAAAAACGTTCGATATTTTGACCGTCCACCTCCACCTCAACCCTTCCCATTATCATTTTCCCTCTACAATCTCCCACTTCCCATGCTACCTCCTAGTCAAATGTTATCCTTGTGATCCAGCCTTGAATTTCCATCTCATCTTGATCAAAATAACGTATTCGCAATTCCTTTCCGTCAATGATCACAATCTGCTGTTTTGCTTGTATTTTAATCAATGTTTCTGAATATACCAATATGCTTCGATAGTTTTCGATTTTAATTTTCTTTTTTCCGATCATAGAAATCCTGGTATCTCCACATGTAACATCAGTAGGCAGCTTTAGAAGCTCGAAAATAGATCTCATTACTACATCTTCATCTTGCATCTTACTCAAACTTCATCACCTGCAATCTCGGATTTCATAATAACGTATGCGTAAAAACACAAAAAAAGAAGATATCCCAAATTGGAATATCTTCTTAAATCAATACTAATTAGTTATATTTGCGCTTTCTAGCAGCTTCAGATTTCTTTTTGCGTTTTACGCTCGGTTTTTCATAATGCTCTCTTTTACGAATCTCCTGCTGAATACCTGCCTTTGCACAGTTTCTTTTGAATCTGCGTAAAGCGCTGTCCAGGCTTTCGTTCTCTTTAACGATTACGTTTGACATAGCTCACACCTAACCTCCCTCCAGTTGTGTAATTGTGCTACAACTGTTTGGGTATTTTTTAGCACATCTAGTATTATAACATAAAATACCCATTCGTCAACATCTTTTTTACTTTTTCTTAAAAAATTTTTATGACGGTTATTTTAGAGATTTTAGGCATATTTTGTCTTATTTAATCTGGCCGTCAACAACCTCAAGAACTTTCTCAAGTGCAGCAGCTACGCCTTCCGGATTCTTGCCACCAGCCTGAGCCATGTTCGGACGACCGCCGCCGCCACCGCCAACGAGAGCTGCGATACCCTTAATGAGGTTGCCGGCATGTGCACCCTGCTTCATAGCACCGTCTGTTGCTGTTGCCATTAAGTTTACTTTACCGTCAAGTACGGAAGCGATTACGATAACGCCTTCGCCTAATTTCTCTTTTAACTGATCACCAAGATTTCTTAAGCCATTCATATCAACGCCGTCAGCCTGAACTGCAAGAACTTTTACGCCCTTCACTTCTTTTACCTGATCCATAACGTCACCCATAGCCTCTTTTGCCATCTTGGATTTTAATTTTTCATTTTCAGCGTGAAGAGCTTTGATCTCTTCCATCATTGCTACAATCTTCGCTGTTAAATCTGCCGGATTTGCTTTTGCAGCAACTGCAGCAGCATGGAACTCCTTCTCCACCTGCTCGTAATGAGCAATGAGACCGTCAGATGTTAATGCTTCAATACGTCTAACGCCGGCTGCGATACCTGCCTCAGAGAGGATCTTGAAGGAACCGATTGTGTTTGTATTGGAAGTATGTGTACCACCACAAAGCTCTGTGGAGAACTCACCCATCTTAACTACACGAACGGACTCGCCATACTTCTCTCCAAAGAGAGCCATAGCACCTGTTTTCTTTGCATCTTCCAGACTCATCTCAGCTGTTACGATCTCAAGACCTGCTTTGATCTCGTTGTTTACGAGTTTTTCAACTTTCTTGATTTCTTCAGCTGTCATTGCAGAGAAGTGTGTGAAGTCAAAACGAAGTCTGTCTTTTGTCACAAGGGAACCAGCCTGTTCCACGTGCTCACCGAGAACAAGACGAAGTGCTTTGTGAAGAAGGTGTGTTGCAGAGTGGTTTCTTGCTGTTAACGCACGATTCTGCTCATTTACTTTTAATGTAACAGTCTCACCGTTCTGGAACATACCCTTAACCACTTTACCAACGTGACCTACTTTGCCACCCTGTAATTTAATTGTATCTTCAACAACGAACTCTGCGTTTTCTGTCACGATCACACCGATATCACCCTGCTGACCACCCATTGTAGCATAGAATGGAGTCTCTTTGACAAGGATTGTACCTGTCTGACCATCTGTAAGTGCCTGAACGATCTCGTCCTCTGTTGTGAGAACTGTGATCTCAGAATCATAAACCAGATTGTCGTAGCCAACGAACTCCGTTGTGATAGCTGCATCGATGGACTGGTAAACAGTAACATCAGCACCCATGTAGTTTGTTGTCTTTCTTGCTTTTCTTGCTTTCTCTTTCTGCTCTTTCATGCAAGCAGCGAAGCCTTCTTCGTCAACTTCGAAGTTCTTCTCCTCAAGGATCTCCTTTGTAAGATCAAGCGGGAATCCGTAAGTATCGTAAAGCTTGAATGCATCTGCACCGGAAAGTTTTGTTGTACCTTCCGCCTTCATAGCCTCTTCCATGTCTGCAAGGATTGCAAGGCCCTGGTCGATTGTCTTATTGAATTTATCCTCTTCCTCTGTAAGAACTTTAAAGATCATCACTTTCTTCTCTTCAAGCTCCGGATAACCATCCTTAGAAAGAGCGATTACTGTATCAGAAAGGTTTGCAAGGAACTTACCTTCGATACCGAGTTTTCTTCCGTGACGTGCAGCACGTCTTAAAAGTCTTCTGAGTACATAACCACGACCCTCGTTGGACGGCATAATACCGTCAGAGATCATGAATGTACAGGATTTGATGTGGTCTGTTACGATACGGATGGAAATATCTGTCTCGTGGTCAACCTGGTACTCTTTACCTGCAAGTGCACATACTCTGTCAAGAAGAGCTTTGTTTGTATCTACTGTGAACAGAGAATCTACGTCCTGAACAACTACAGCAAGACGCTCAAGACCCATTCCTGTATCAATATTTTTCTGAGCTAACTCTGTATAGTTTCCATGACCATCGCTGTCAAACTGTGTGAATACGTTGTTCCATACCTCGATAAAACGGTCACACTCACAGCCTACTTTACAGTCCGGGCTGCCACAACCATATTTCTCACCACGGTCATAGTATACTTCAGAACACGGACCACACGGACCGGAACCATGCTCCCAGAAGTTATCTTCCTTACCAAAACGTACAATACGCTCTGCCGGAACACCGATTTTCTTGTTCCAGATTTCATAAGCCTCATCATCCTCAAGATATACAGACGGATAGAGACGCTCCGGATCAAGACCAATCACTTCTGTTAAGAACTCCCAAGTCCACGCGATCGCTTCATTTTTGAAGTAGTCACCGAAGGAGAAGTTACCTAACATCTCGAAGAATGTACCGTGACGAGCTGTTTTACCGATATTCTCGATATCACCTGTACGGATACATTTCTGACATGTACACATTCTTGTTCTCGGCGGGATTTCCTGACCTGTGAAGTACGGTTTTAACGGAGCCATACCGGAGTTGATCAATAATAAGCTATTGTCATTGTGCGGAACAAGGGAATAGCTGTTTTTTGCAAGATGTCCTTTGCTCTCGAAGAATTCGAGGAACATTTTTCTCAGTTCATTTACACCATATTTCTGCATGGTTCTTTGCCTCCTGGTTACGATTTATTTCGCAATTAAATGTTACAATTTTAAGGTTGGATCATCACACTTATCGCATGGTACACCAACATACACTATATCATAATCGTATTTTCGAATATATGCAAGAAGAAATTACACGAAATGAAAGAAAAAAGTCTGCCGGAATCGTACAATACTCCAACAGACTTTCATATTTGCAAACACTCTGACTAGTTTGGATTTAATACATATTCGTACTCTGACACCAGCCAATAACAACGTTCTTTTGTTTTTTCTGCCAGAGCCCTCACATAATCAGGATTCTGATTCTGGGCATTTTTTAAACTACCCTTTGAAGATGCTCTTTCCGCATAAAGATCGCGTTCTTTTATCCACTCCACTTCGAGTACTTTTAAAACCTCAAGCTCTTCTTTTTCCAATTTACTGCGGATTATCTGATATACATAATTCAATTCATAATCCCACAATGCTCTCTCTTGTTCTGCAGCTGTCAAATACGCGGAACGATTATCTACAGTCACATTATCCCATAGCTGCACTGCATGTTGTTCTGTCTGGGCAAAGCGCTCGAAAAAGTCCTCAGCATTATAAGAATCTCGCTCCTCTTCCACTTCAACAACCGAACTTTTTGCCTCAGCAGGATCCAGAGGAGATTTCACAGTCTCCTGAATTGCCTCATTATTTGTCGTGTCGATCGGTGCTTTCGGGGTGGCTTCCGTAAGTACAGCCGATGCCTCCGCAGGTACAGCATCCTCAACGACAGTCTCATGTGTTTCTTCTATAAATTCTTCAATTACTTCCTTCAACGCTTCCTCATCCACATATGCAATTGCTTCCACCGTTTCTTCGATGCCATTGTCAGCACTTTTAGATAAAACAAAATCACGCGTCATCTTCGTTACAGATATTCCGACTACAAGAATACATACAATTGTCATCCACATCCAAAAACGTCTTTTCATGCATTCACTCCATTCTCTCTACGCTAAAGATAGCATAAAGTTGCAACGTTGTGAACCAGAAAAATGAAATAGTAATACATTGTAAGATTCTTGTAATATTTCTTTTTTCCTCCCACTCAGATAGGAAAAACCCGGAGCTTTTAAACTCCGGGATCCACTAATAAGTTATTTCCATCTGCTGCAGTTGTCGCCAGTCTGTCGCATCGCTCATTTTCCGGATGGCCATCATGGCCTTTTACCCAGAAAAACTGAACTTGATGCGGTTCCATTGCTTTTAACAGGCGTTTCCACAAATCTGAATTCTTGACTGGACCGGTTTTCGGTCTGTTCCAGTTATGTTTTACCCAACTATCGATCCAATGCTGATTAAATGCATCTGTCAAATACTTCGAATCTGAATACAGCTCTACTTGACATGGGCGATTCAAAGCCTCCAATCCAACGATTGCTGCCATCAGCTCCATACGATTGTTTGTAGTTTTCACATATCCTGCTGACATTTCTTTTTCATGAAGCACTCCCTGCTTGTCCACAAACTGAAGAACTGCTCCGTAACCGCCCGGCCCGTCAGGATTTCCTCGGGCCGAGCCATCTGTAAACAATGTTACTTTCATATGAATAGATCCTTCCGTTAGAAGTCCCATTTATCGCAAAGTGCGTTGACATCGTTGGTAAATTTTTTGATGTCCTTATTGGAACATTCTCTGTGTTTTCTAATAATCTTCATCAAACGCTCACCTGCTGCAACCAGAGTCTCAAAAATACCCCGATTTTCTTTCTGGCGAGCTGTTTCCTTCTGACGTGCAATACCAACGGTCTGCTTCTCCCATACATCGTTCGCCAGATCATAAACAGAACCGGAGAAAGGTGCATCTGCGTCATATCCAAACTCCGTACGCAGATGTGTGGCAAAGGAGGTGCATACGGAATCGTCTCCATGCACAAGGAACACCTTCTGTGGTGCATTTTTGAATGCCTGAAGCCATTCGATCAGTCCCTCTTTATCAGCATGGCCGGAAAGTCCGTCTAACCGTTCGATCCTTGCTTTAACATCAATGGTCTCACCAAAGAGTTTCACAACTTCAGTTCCTTCGATCAAAGAACGACCTAAAGTACCAACTGCCTGATATCCTGCAAACAAGATCGTACACTCCGGTCTCCAGAGATTATGCTTTAAATGATGACGGATACGTCCCGCATCACACATGCCGGCTGCCGAGATGATCACCTTTGGTGTCATGTCAAAGTTGATCCCCTTAGAGTCATCACTGGTAATGGATAGTTTCAAACCTGGGAATGTGATCGGATTGATCCCTCGATTTACCAGCTCCATTGCCTCATCGTCGAAACATTCGATAATATTCTTACTAAATACCGTTGTCGCCTCCACGGCCATCGGACTATCTACGTATACTTCAAAATTCTCATGACCGACAATCATCTTGTCTTCTTTGATCTTTCTCATGAAGTACAGAATCTCCTGTGTACGTCCGACTGCAAATGCAGGGATGACCAGATTTCCGCCGGAATCCAGCGTTTCCTGTAAAATATTAGCCAATTCACCAATGTGTTCATGGGTACGATTGTGAGAACGGTCTCCATACGTACACTCCATTACCACATAATCTGCCTCTTCTATATAAGATGGATCTTTGATCAATGGTTTATTTTTATTACCGATATCTCCGGAGAAAACAATCTTCTTCTCAATACCATCCTCATTGATCCAAACCTCAATGGAAGAAGAACCGAGCAAATGACCAACATCAGCGAAACGAATCTTCAATCCATCTACCAGCGTCAAAGTATCCCCATAACGACATGGGAAAAAGTGTGTCAGCACCCCTTCCGCATCAGCCATTGTAAACAGCGGCTGCACTTCCGGATTTCCTGCACGTCTTGCCTTTCGGTTTTTCCACTCCGCCTCCATCTCCTGGATGTGAGCACTATCTTTCAACATGATCACGCAAAGATCATATGTTGCCTGCGTTGCAAACACTTGCCCCTTAAATCCTCTTGAATATAAAAGCGGTAACAAGCCGGAGTGATCAATGTGTGCGTGTGTTACGAATACATAGTCAATATCCGATGGTGGAATCGGAAGCTCTGCATTCTCATAAATATTACCACCCTGTTCCATACCATAATCAACCAGAATGTGCTTTCCACAGGCCTCTAAATAATGGCAACTGCCAGTCACTTCATGAGCCGCACCAATAAACGTAAGTCTCATAGAATTCCTCCTCTCGTACCGTCATCTTCCTACCATTATTATATCAGTTTTCAGATAATAATGCAAATCATTCCTCCATTTGAGTCATTTATTATTTTTTGTAACGTATCCTGCAATTTTGTCTGGCAATCTTCAGTCATTTGTGAGATTTTAGCCTGCATTCCATCAGTCACGATCTGTTCCACAGATTTTCCGAAAATATTTGTCTCCCAAACTCCATCTTCTGTCGCTTCGTTGTTTTTTATGTACGAGATTAAATCTTTTGCCTGCTGTTCACTGCCAACGATAGGTGCAATTTCCGTTTCGATCTGTGCTTTGATCAAGTTGATCGACGGAGCCTGCGCATGAATCTTTACCCCGAATTTGTTGCCATGTTTTATGAGTTCCGGTTCAGCCAATACAATCTCTGTCTTATCAGGCATGACAATCCCGTAACCTTTTGCACGTACTTGGCTCAGTGCATGTTTCACCTTTTCATATTCTCCCTGCATTCCTGACAGTTTTGCCAAAGTGTGGAATAATACATATTCGTCCGTAACAGGTATTCCGGTGTATTCGCTGATCACTTCATAATAACAATCATAATCCATAACGATTTCAATAGAAACTGTTCCATCTGCCATTTCCATTTTTCTGACTACGATGTCTGCAATTCTGGAATTTCCATCTGTGCGAAGTATCTCTTCCTTAATATCTTTCATCTGATCCACATTCATAAGCAGATTTCTTGCTTGTTCTATTGCAGACATTTTCAAAGGATGTTTATCCGGTAAAATCTCCATCCACTTAGGAATGTAAAAATCAAGTTTTTGAACTGGAAATTCTTTGAGTACGTTCATCAGGATTATTTTTACATCCTGCTCCTTTAACTGTTCGCAGTTTACCGGTTGAACAGTAACACCATATAACTCCTCCATTTTTCTTGCAGTTTCTTTCGCTTCCTCTCCAAATGGTTTTGTTGAATTTAACAGAACGATAAATGGTTTTCCGATGTCTCTTAGTTCCTTAATTGTCTTAGCTTCTGCATCCGCATAGTCACTTCTTCCCAATTCACCAAAACTTCCATCTCCTGTAATCACAATCCCAATAGTAGAATGATCGCGGATTACCTTTCTGGTCCCGAGCTCGGCAGCATATGTAAATGGAATTTCATGATCAAACCAAGGGGTTTTCACCAAACGTTCTTCTCCGTTTTCTTCATGTCCTACAGCACCTTCTACCATATATCCTACACAATCCACCAGTCTGATCTTGGCCCGAAGACCATCTTCAAGATTTATCTCTGCTGCTTCCTTGGGAATAAACTTCGGTTCCGTTGTCATGATCGTCTTTCCTGCAGCACTTTGCGGAAGCTCATCTCTTGTCAGGGTCTTCCGATGACCTTCCGGAAGTTTGGGCAGCACCATTATTTCCATAAATCGTTTTATGAATGTTGACTTTCCTGTTCGAACCGGACCAACGACACCTATGTAGATTTCTCCGCCTGTCCGCGCCTCAATATCTCTGTATACATGGAATTTTTCCATAAAAATACCCCCTTGCTATACTTCTAGAGTATATGCAAAGGGGTGTTTCATTATACGATGTTATTATTTGAAAAATCTTAATTGTCCCAGGAAAGAGCGCTGTGTTCAATCTTCTTATCACGAAGCATCAGATCTGCAACTGCATCCTTTGCAGCTTTGTTCTCAAACAATACTGCATTTACCTGCTCTACGATCGGCATCGGAATATCGAATTTTTTTGAAAGTGCAAGTGCTGCTTTTGCAGAATATACACCTTCTACCACCATCTGAACTTCTTTCATAGCCTCATCCATAGAATAACCTTTACCGATCAGGATACCTGCACGACGGTTACGGCTGTGCATACTCGCACATGTAACGATCAGATCTCCAATACCTGTAAGTCCACTAAATGTCTGTGCTTTACCACCCATTGCAGTACCAAGACGGGAAATCTCAGCGATGCCTCTTGTGATTAAAGCTGCCTTTGTGTTGTCTCCACATCCATATCCGTCAGCAATACCTGCTGCGAGTGCGATAACATTTTTCAATGCAGCACCGATCTCAATACCGAGCACATCCGGGCTAGTGTATACACGGAACGCCGGACTCATAAAGACGGACTGCACATACTCAGCCACCTCTTTTTTATGAGAGCCTGCCACACAAGTTGTAAGAAGACCACGGCTCACTTCTTCTGCATGGCTCGGTCCGGAAAGAGCAACCGGTTCACACTGAGGGATTTCATCTTTGATGATCTGTGTCATAGTCATCAAAGTATTTTCCTCGATGCCTTTCGCAACGTCCACGATGATCTGACCTTCCTTGCAGAACTCGTTCATTCGTTTCGCAGTGCTGCGCACAAACACAGATGGAACGGAAAGAACAAGAATATCTTTTTCCATCATCGCTGCTTCCAGATCTGTTGTATAGCAGATCGTTTCCGGAAGGGTAACCTCCGGAAGATTTTTATGTTTCAGAGTTTCTTTCATCTCTTCGATCTCAGCCGGAATTGCAGACCACAGATCCACCTGATGACCGTTGTTATTCAGTAAAACAGCGATCGCGGTACCCCAGGTACCGGAACCAATGACACCTATTTTTGCCATAATCTGTCCTCCTACTTTTTCTTTGCTCCGATTTTATTTTCCGTTCCATTTAACAGACGTTTGATATTCGCTCTATGACGCCAGATAGCCATGACCATAATGACACCTGCAAGCACATAGTACTCCGGGAGACTTGCTGCAGAGATCGTATAGTCTCCTGCGCTTCCGAACATGACTGCCATGATAAAAAATGCGATCACCAGCAAAATGGAACCTAATGATACATATTTGGTTGTATACATCGTTGTAAAGAAAACAATCGCACAAACAACACACATTCTCCAGTCTGTCGCTGCCAGAATACCTGCAGTGGCTGCAATGCCCTTTCCACCCTTAAACTTCAAATAAAATGGAAAGTTGTGGCCAAGAATCGCACCAAATCCACCCCAAAGAGCGAACAGGTCTACATCCGCATGTCCTGCAAAAATAATGCGTGCTGCGGTACATGCAAAAATTGTCTTAAATGCATCTCCGAAGAAAACCGTAATACCTGCTTTTCTTCCTAATGTACGAACCACATTGGTCGCACCTGCATTGCCGCTTCCATGCTGACGAATGTCAATGTTATGCAGTTTTCCATAAATATATCCTGTCTGGAACAGACCAAACACATAACCAATTGCCAGACAAATAAGTCTTTCCATGACCTATTCTTTCTCCTTCCTCTCGCGGATGATAAACTTCAGGGAAGTTCCGCGGAAACCAAAGGACTCACGAATCTTATTCTCCAGATATCTTGTATAGGAGAAATGCATCAGTTCTTTGTCATTGACAAACACAACAAATGTCGGCGGTTTTACAGAAACCTGAGTTGTATAGTAAATCTTTAAACGTTTGCCCTTATCGGACGGCGGCTGCTGCATCGCTACTGCCTCAGTGACGATCTCATTCAGGACACCTGTCTGAACACGTAATGTCTGATTCTCACGAACCATATCGATCAGCTCAAAGAGCTTGTTCATTCTCTGACCTGTCAATGCGGATACGAATACATACTCAGCATATGGCATAAAGGAAAGAATATCTTTGATCTTCTTTGTATGCTCATAGATGGTCTTGTCATTTTTCTCAATCGCATCCCATTTATTTACTACAACGATAATACCTTTGCCCTTGTCGTGTGCAATTCCGGCGATCTTTGCGTCCTGCTCAGTTACACCTTCAGACGCATCGATGACCATAAGGACCACATCGGCACGTTCTACTGCTGTTACAGTACGGATAATGCTGTAACGCTCGATATCTTCTTTTACTTTGCTCTTTCTGCGAAGACCTGCAGTATCAATAAATACATACTCTGTACCATTGTATACAATTTCTGTATCGACAGCATCTCTGGTTGTACCTGCAATATTGGATACGATCACACGGTTTTCACCACAGAGTTTATTAACAATAGAAGATTTTCCTACATTCGGTTTACCGACGATGGCAATACGCGGTCTGTCATCTTCTTCATCTTCATACTGATCTGCTCTAAAGTGCTTTGTAACCTCATCCAGAAGATCACCGAGACCAAGTCTGGACGCAGCAGATACCGGGATCGGATCGCCCATACCAAGGTTATAGAATTCATAAACATCATTGCCAAACTTAGCTATGCTGTCCACTTTGTTTACTGCAAGGATAACCGGCTTTTTGGACTTTCTGAGCATGTCCGCAACCTTAGAGTCTGCATCAATGAGACCCTGTCTTACATCAACAATAAAAATAATAACATCTGCAGTATCAATGGCGATCTGCGCCTGCTCTCTCATCTGAGAGAGAATGATGTCTTTGGAATCCGGTTCGATACCACCGGTATCGATCAGTGTAAATGCATGGTTTAACCAAGTACAATCCGCATAAATACGGTCTCTTGTTACACCCGGAGTATCTTTTACGATGGAAATTGTACTGCCTGCCAAAACATTAAATAATGTAGATTTACCTACGTTCGGTCGGCCTACAATCGCTACTACTGGCTTACTCATATTTTACCTCACTCTATTCGTTATCAATTACTTCTCCGTCTTCAGAGAGTTCAAAATCTTTCATAGAAAGTTCGTAAGCACCATGTTCCGCTGTCTGGATCGCAGCCGCTTCGCGGTCTAAAATGGCCTCCACGAAATCATATCCGCTTGATTTTACTATATTAATCGGAATCTGTAAAGAATCTTCCGCATCCGTTTTGGTAAGATCATCCAGGAAAATTTCCTCACCACTCTTGAACATACAAGCCGGCAGTAAAAGTCTCTCACCCAATGGCTTGTCCTTCAACTGTGCCACAAGATCCTGACCTGTGATCAAACCTGCAACCGTGATCATCTCGCCAAAGAAATCGTTTCTTATCGGATACAAATGCACCTTGCGTCCCGGATACTGCTTCTCAAGTTCCGAGATCAGACGTTTTAGATACGGATAAGCAAGGAATCCTGTCGCCATGGACATCTCCTCACATACACCATCGTCTTCCTTACTTTCCAGCGCATCCATCACTTCCTCATAAAGAAGGCGAATCATGCCAACACCGTTTTCTAACTGAATGTAACCATCATATCGATTTTCTTCCGGAAGTTCACGCTCTGCCAAAATGTACCACTCATCACTTGCATGGATAAAATGAATCTGGTGTTTCTCATAGATTTTTTTCTGCCAGCGTTCGATCATATCAATGACTTCACATGCATCTTCCTTTGTAAACGGCTCCAGTGGATAGAGACCGTCACGATACTTGGAAAGTCCCACCGGAACGACAGAAACACTCTGCATATACGGTGCATACTCTGCAAGTTTTTCAATGGTATATTCCAGTTCCTTTCCGTCATTAACACCTTTGCAAAGTACGATCTGGCCATTCATCTCTGTGCCGGCCTCATACAGACGTTCCAGTTTCTTCAAAGCTTCACCTGCGAAACGATTGGTCAGCATCTTACATCTCAATTCCGGATTCATCGTTTGTACGGAAATATTGATCGGAGCCAAATGGAACTTGATGATACGATCAATGTCTTTGTCGCTCATATTGGTAAGCGTAATGTAGTTACCCTGTAAGAAAGACAATCTGGAATCATCATCTTTAAAATACAGAGTATCACGCATTCCCGGAGGCATCTGATCAATAAAACAGAAAATACATTTGTTTCTACAAGAACGGTAATCGCTCATTAGGCCATTTTCAAACGTAAGTCCCAGATCCTCACCTCCGCTTTCAATTTCTAATTCCCACTCTTCACCGTTGGCTTTCTTTACCACCATGACAAAGCTCTCATTATCCGTCATGAAATTATAATCAAAGATATCCTCCAATTCCTCACCGTCAATGGTCATGAGGATATCTCCCACCTCCAGTTCCAGTTCTTCTGCAATGGAACCGGGAGCAACTTCTGTTATTTTGTGTCCATTATATTTTTTCAATGTATATACCTATCCCATTATATTATTTATACCTTATTATCATATCAATCTTCATCCGATTTGTAAAGAAATGATGTTCTTTTTTAAGTAATATGGAGAGAAGTATTGACGAAAAACAACGAAAAATGTTATAACCATAGTGGAAACATATGAAACAATACATGAAACAATGTAAATCGGAGGAATTTATAACATGGCAAATCAGCACGTTTTCAATGACCGCCTTCCTGTTGCGCCGTTAAAAATTGCTGCACTGGAAAGCTGTAGCGAACTGGCAAATAAGGTAAATGATCACATCGTAAACTTCCGTCGCAACGACGCAGCGGAGTTACTTCGCAGAAAGCAGGATCTTCAGTACAGAGGTTATGATGTAGACTCTTATCTTCTTGACTGTGCATGCCCGCGTTTCGGAAGTGGTGAAGCAAAAGGCGTTGTAAAAGAATCTGTACGTGGTACAGACGTATTCTGTATGGTTGATGTTACAAACCACTCTCTCACATATAAAATGGCAGGCTATGAGAACCATATGTCTCCGGATGATCACTATTCAGACTTAAAGCGTATCATTGGTGCATGTTCTTCTACTGCTCACAGAATCAACGTAATTCTGCCGTTCCTTTACGAGAGCCGTCAGCACAAACGTTCCCATCGTGAGTCTCTCGACTGTGCGATGGCACTGGAAGAGCTTCACAACATGGGTGTTGCAAACATCATCACATTTGATGCACATGATCCGCGCGTACAGAATGCAATTCCGTTATCCGGCTTTGACAACTTTATGCCGACATACCAGTTCATCAAAGCTCTGTTCAAACATGACAACACATTAAAAATCGATAAAGACCATCTTATGGTAATCTCTCCGGACGAAGGCGCTATGGGTCGTGCAGTATACCTTGCAAACAACCTTGGTGTTGATATGGGTATGTTCTATAAGAGACGTGACTACTCCAAAGTTGTAAATGGTCGTAACCCGATCGTTGCTCATGAGTTCTTAGGAAGCTCCGTAGAAGGAAAGACAGTTGTTATCGTAGATGATATGATCTCCTCCGGTGAATCCATGTTAGATACAGCGAAATCCTTAAAAGAACGAAAAGCTGAAAAAGTTGTTGTATGCTGTACATTCGGTCTTTTCACAAGCGGTTTCGAAAAATTTGATGAGTTCTATGAGAAAGGTTATATCGACTGCGTAGTTACAACAAACTTAAACTACCGCGCTCCGGAACTTTTAACAAAACCGTGGTACGTAGAAGCTGATGTAAGTAAGTTCATCGCTGCGATCATCAACTCCATGAACCATGATGTATCTCTTGAAACAGCTCTTACTTCCTCTGAGAAGATCCAGGGTCTCATCAAGAAATACAACAATGGTGTTATTCTCTAATAATATTTATATAAAAACGGATCTAAACAAAATGTTTAGGTCCGTTTTTATATATCAATTCATTTGAAACTTGAATTTCTTATCACTTCATCACTAAAAACTATTCACAATTGCTCAAAAAAATGCTATTATTTAAATGAATTTGGTTACAAATATAATTAAATCAATTAATTAAGTACACTAGAATGGAGAAACTGTATGGAACATTTACATGTACAGATGTTAGGGGACTTTTCTTTCCGTGAAGGGGAGAATCTAATCTCTGACCTTCAAAACCGAACCAAAAAAGTATGGCTTCTTCTCGCTTATATTCTCTGCAAACGCGGCCAGATTGTTTCCCGAAAAGAACTCATTCAATTATTATGGGGCGAAGATGCCACAAGTAACAATCCAGAAAATGCTTTGAAAATTACATTTTATCGAGTTCGATCCCTTCTTGATCAACTTGAGCCAAATGCTGGTCATCAGCTCGTTATCTGGCAAGACAATGGTTATACCTGGAATATAGATATACCAATGACTTTGGATGTTGAAGAATTCGAAAGACTTTGTAATACTGTATGTCAAACTGAATCAGGGCAGCTGGAAAATAATCTTGCAGCACTTGAACTATACAAAGGTGACTTTTTAAGCAATCTTCCTAATGATGAGTGGCTTGAAGTATTACGAAATCAGTATCATAATTTATACATTCAGAAAATTATGGATACCGTTCCAATGTTGCTCTCCTGTAATCGTGCAAAAGAAGCCATTTCGATCTTAAAAAAAGCTGTCATTACAGAAATATATAATGAACCACTTCATCAATTATTGATGCAGGCACATATGGCAAACAGTGATCAATCCTCTGCTATCTCAGTTTATGAAACATTAAGTCAGCGTTTATTCTCTGATTTTGGTACTAAACCCGGAGACGATATTTATGCTTGCTATCGCGAGATCATGCATACTCTGACCAATCAGAGTCTCTCTATGGATATGGTCCTGGATTATCTTTTAACAAACAATTCCGGTGCCGGTGCCTTACAATGTGACTACGATTATTTCAAAATCCTCTGTCACTCAGAGGCAAGAGTCAATGCCAGAAGTGGAAAAAACAGTCATATTGCTCTTCTTTCCGTTTCCGGAAAAGGTGAAAAGATATTAACAAAACCACTTTTAGAGCAGACCATGGAACGTCTTAGCAAACATATCTGTTTAGGTTTAAGACGTGGTGATGCATATACCCAATGCAGCATGAACCAATATATCATCATGCTTCGCGAAGCAAACTACGAAAACAGCTGCATGGTATCACAGAGAATTATTTCATCATTTAACAAGGCGTATCCGCGCTCTTCTGCAACAATTACATTTTCAGTTGAACTTCTTACACCAAGCACAGTTATTCGGTAACTTCAAAATTGACATTAACAAAAACAACTCGATGAAGGATCAAAACAATCCAACATCGAGTTGTTCTATTTTTATGGTTTCTTTGTCGTCTCTTTTGTCTCATCTGCCGAATCGGTTTCCGCTTCACTTATTGGCACTTCATAGAAGCGTCTTGGATTATCTTCTACACCTTTTAAACGAGCTTGAACTACCCAACGAGCCTCATATCCTCTGCCGGTGCAGGTAACAAGGGTTAAGACCTTATCATCTAATGTCGGAACCACACCGGTATCAATTACTGATTTTGAAACACAGTAGTCTATAAACTTCTGCATTCCCTCCTCGCTTCTAAATCCATACACAAAAGTGTATCCGTCAACCGGGGCTGTGTACGCTGAAAAAATCTCGTATCGATGAACACCATTATCATCTAATACATAAACATACGGATATTTCTCAAAATGCTCTTTTGTATTAAAATGCTTTAAGGAACCAAACATAGAACCATTCATCATCCTATGTGCATAGAACAAGGTATTAAAATCTCGTAGATCCGTATTATTTAACTGTTCGATAAAAACCGATCCTGCTTTACTTGGTTTCTTATCCCATGTGTGCTCCAAATAATATTCATTATCATCACCATCCATAATCGGATATGCAAGCTGAGTTCCCGGGATCTCGATCCATCCCATAACATCCGGGTTCACATCTCGAAGTGCATCCAGATTCTTTTCCATTAATTCCATAATAAATGGATCTTCATCCTCAATCGGAGCTTCCTGCCATACCAGTGGCTTCGTTTCTTCTTCTGTTGTTTCTTCTGTTGACGCTTCCGTCGTGATCTCTGTTGTCGTTATCGTAGTTTCACTGGCTATGGATTCCGCCTGTTCATACGCGTTCTGTGCATTCATGCTCTGAAACTGATTGTATGCAAACATAGCAAAGCTTCCTACAAAAACTATCAGCAATGCTAATTTTAAAATCTTACGAAATGTTTGTTTCACAAATACTATCCTCCTGATATTAGTTCTCGTTCTTATCGAGTATAGTTTATCACAAGCTCCCTATAAATAGCAAGAGCCGATACTATAATCAACTCCTCA
>JAZTZT010000196.1:0-2218 GCA_045637605.1 Pilosibacter sp. | reverse complement strand
GACACGTTCCTGTATTTCTTGAAACATATCAGGGTCAACTTTTTCAATCCACTGGTAATACACAGCACAAGCACTTGTGAATTTAAAATCCGGAAATTCCTTCATTCTGTCTAATGCACTGCGATAGGTTGCCAAAATCTCGGAAAAACCTTCTTGCCATCGCCAGAGCCATATAGGATCTAAATGTGAGTTTCCAATTAAATGTATTTTTGTCATGTCTATTCTCCTTTTTTACAAAAGAAGGCGGAAACACATCTAAGTTTTCCGCCTCATTTTTTACTCCGTATATGGAATTACAAAGATTCCTTCTCCGACACCTAAACGAATGTCAAAGTTTCCGTCTTTATCTAGTTCCATACAATATTCTTTACCCGCACGGTAATATTGTATATGAGTTGCCCCTTCAAATCGAACGCTTACTTCATTCCATTCATAAAAGTAAGGATTATGTGCATTCACAACCCAATACCCTTCTCGTCCATCCTCTGGGTTCTCAAAACAACCCACAAGGGTATCACGTGTAGAGGATACCTCTTTTAACATACCCTCTTCATATCCGCCGCAAACATATTTCATGTTCTCGTCATCGCTTTTGCAAACCACACGACAACCTTTCCATTGAAAACGCAAAAATACATGGTCAAACATTCGGATCTGCCTGTTCACCTTTTGCACATCATAATAAATAGATGTCTTGCGATATCCACATTCCTCTGCCTCATCATACACTACCATAGACATCGGAAATACTTCCGCATGACTTTCATTATAATGTTGCCAAAATGTAAAATAGCCAATTCTTTTCACACCAAATGCCAACGCCGAATATACTTGATAGCGAATATCCTCATAAGTTGGCAATCGATAAATCTCGTCTCCTCTTCCCACTTCCGGCTGATAGTTTGCATCCATACGAAATGCCTGTAAGGTAATGGCAATTGGAAATCCTTTTGCGAGACCACTCTTTGCCGCCATTTCCAGGTTCATATAAAAGGTTGGCTGCAAATAATCCTTTGACCCAGTATGCATCGGATAATAATCATAAGCAAACTCACCAAGAATCTGACCATAGGTATCGATGTAATTCTGATATGCTTCCCCACGCATTTCCAGGGTGATCGGAACGTTCTTGTATTGTTCATCATCATATTTAAAATGATAAGACCCTACACAGCCATACATCGGTAACATGGATGTGAAAACATCCATCTCAGGCTCCAGTTCTTTGATATAACCTACAATTTCCCGAATATGATCTGCTGCTTCAATTCCCGGTTCATCTGTAAGAAGCACGCCCTTACAAAGTTCTGGGAAATGTGATTTCACTGTTGTCACAAACCTTCTGATGATTTCTTTTTCCTCATCAGTCAATGGTCCTGGTTTGCGGGCTATTTTATCCAAAAGTATCCTGCTGGAAGGGTACACGAAAAGACCATGTTTTTCTGCTTCCTTGAAATAACGATACAAATCACTTTTTTTAAAATCTGCTTCTTCTGCAAAACCTTCCGAAGTGAGACGCGTTCCAAAGAACGCATCTCCTTCCGGAATTAAAAATGTAAATCCTGCATCTTTATAATCTTGAAATACCTGCTCTGTCAAAAAACTTGGATACCCTTCTTTTGGGTCTCGCGGGTTGCCGTAATTTTCATTAAAATTACGTTTTCCGCCTCGTCTCGGACCCATATATGCTGTCATCTCAATGCGCCTGTCATCTTGATAACACGGTCTCCCTGTATTATGCATTTTTCTTTCTCCTCTTCGCTGTCACTACAATACTGCCTCCGATAACTGCAACCACAAGGATCGTAGCCACACCTGTGCCGATTAAGAACCAGTTTGTTCCAGCTTCAGCATTGTTCTCATCTACCGCCACCTCTTCTTCTGTAACGGAGATGGTAACAGGCGCAATCTCTTTACCATCATAAGTACAAGACACTTTGTATTCTCCTGCTTCTGTTGCTTTAAATACACCGTTATTTACAGTTGCACCTTCTTTATCAACAGTAAACTGCGTCTTGCTCATTACATATGGATAACTTCCCGCTACCCAAACAGCCTCATTTGTCTTACATTCTTTGCTTGTTGCAAGAACTTCATCGACCTCATAAATACCATCATAGATACCAGTCATGCCTTCTGCATAAACAGCAAACGCACCTGCATTCACTGCCGGATCCATCGGATCATCTGATGCATGATCATAATGTCTCATTACAAC
>JAZTZT010000195.1:0-8490 GCA_045637605.1 Pilosibacter sp. | reverse complement strand
ACCGCGGAGACTTGTCTGAAGCCCGTCAGGGCTGAGTTGGTCGAGAGCGGTTGATAAGAGATGGACGTACAAAATTCGGAAACGCAGCTTGTTTGCAGAATATTGCATATGTGAATGAACAAAAAGAGGAAATGCTCTTTTTAAAAAACATTTCCTCAATTAAATACACACTTAACTCTCTTTCAGCTCACTTAACTGCTGTTCGAGATTTTCCCATTCTTCCATGGCAGAGAGAAGTTCCATCTCCAGTTCCTCCACCTGCTCAGAGATTTCGCTGAGCTTCGAGTAGCTGCTTGCGTATTCCGGAAGAAGGAGTTCGGCTTTCTTAGCCTCTACGGCTTCTTCAAGAGCAGCAACCTGTTCCTCCGCTTTCTTCACTTTCTTTTCCAGTCTGGAAACTTCTTTTCCAAGAGCATAGGATTCTTTGCCTTTCTGTACTTGAACCGGTGCAGCGGCAAGTCTTGCAGCTTCTGCAGCAGCCTTGGCCGCTTTTGCCTGAGCATCTTTCTGTGCGAAAATATCGCGGTCAACGCTTGCGGCGTATGTACCGTTCTTTCGCTCCATATACTCCTCATATCCATACGGGAGGAACTGAACCTCACCGTCTTCGAATACCAGTAATGCATCTGCGATTTGTTTGATAAAATAACGGTCATGGGAGACGAACAGAACGCTTCCCGGGAAATCGCGGAGCATGGCTTCCAGAGACTCTTTGCCAACGATGTCCATGTGGTTGGTCGGCTCGTCGAGAATCAGGAAATTCGGTTTTGTTTTGAAAATCTTACAAAGTGCCAGACGGACTTTCTCACCACCGGAGAGCATATTGACATTTTTAAAAACTTCTTCCTGGCTGAACATAAATGCACCGAGAGAGGAGCGGACCTCTGTACGGTCCAGTGTCGGATACTCATCCCAGAAGTCATCAAGAACCGTCTTGTTGCTGTTGTACTGGGCCATCTGCTGATCGAAGTAGCCGATATCGACCTGGTAGCCGAATGCTGCTTCACCGCCTAATGGCGGAAGCTGGCCCACGAGAGTTTTTAAGAATGTGGATTTTCCAAGTCCGTTACCGCCGATAATACCAATCCTCTGTTTGCGGAACTGTTCCATGTTGACTTTGGAAAGAACTTTATCGTAACCAATTTCCAGATTGGATACACGAAGGACTTCCTTACCGGTCTCGCGGTTCGGTTTGAAGTTTGCATGGAAGGTTGCTGTATCAAAACGGTCCGGAGACTCGATCTTTTCCATATGCTCGATCGCCTTTAATTTGGAGCGAGTCATGGCAACTTTGGTCGGTGTGTTCTTATACTTCTCAACAATCTGCTCCAGACGGGCAATTTCTTTCTGCTGGAGTTCATAGTCTTTTTTCTGTTTTTCGTAGTTGGCGCGCTTTGTCTCCATGAACTTGGTGTAGTTGCCCGGATAGCGTTTCAGCACACCGTATTCGATCTCATAAACCACGTCTACGACTTTATCCAGAAACATACGGTCATGTGAAACGATGACAACCGCTTTTTTGTAGTTGCGAAGATAATCCTCCAGCCATTCGATCGTGGAAATGTCCAGGTGGTTGGTCGGCTCGTCCAGAAGCAAGATATCCGGTTTGCTGAGAAGGAGCTTGATAAATGCAAGCTTCGTCTGCTGACCGCCGGAAAATTCATTTAACGGGCGGTGTTTGTCTTCCGGAGTAAAACCGAACTGGCGGAGCATCGTTTCATATTCTTTTTCATAATAATATCCGCCGATATCCTCAAATTCTTCTTGAAGAGCAGTGTATTCTTTGATCTCACGAGCATGGGTTTCCTCATCTGCATTGGCGTTTAAGGATTCATCGTTCATCTTGGCAAGAAGCATGTCCATGCGTGCCTGCATGGCGTGGATCTTGCTGAATACCTTGCGGATTTCCTGGTCGACGGTGATCGTGTTGTCGTCAAATGCCATCTGCTTCAAATATCCGATTTCCGGATTGCCTGCCTTTGCAATGAAGATATCCTCATCACTGTCTCGTTTTAAGAGATCCACTTCGCCGGAAATCAGCTTCAGAAGAGTTGTCTTACCACTTCCGTTACGACCGACAACCGCGATTTTTTCTCTATCGCGGATCTCAAAATTCACTTTTTTAAGAATTAATTCGGCGCCGAGTTCTACAGCACCGTTACTGATCTGATATAACATAAATTCCTCCGAATCTATTTGCGAAGACATAACTCCTTATATTCTATTAAACATAAGAAGAATTGTCAATGAGGCAGAGTCTATGAAAACTTTTTTCAAGAAACGGAATAACTTTGATTTCATTGGTAAGAATACTATCGAGGTGATAAAACGTGAAAGACAAAGTAAATCAGCTTTTCAGAGATAAGCTAATTCTCGTAACTGTTGTACTTGGCCTTGTGGCGATCGTGGCAGCTGCAGGAGCTGTATCGATTCGAAAAGGCAATGACCATCTGGAGGAAAGTCCGTATTTGGAAATCCGGGAATCAGAAGGCTTGCTTGTTGGAGAATATGAGGATGCCCAGATAGCAGGAAATTCCAATGCGACAGAGGCTGCGAATGCTGTAGAAGTAACAGAGGATCCGGTTCATACGGAAGCTGCAGCAGAGAAGGCTCCGACTGTAAAACCGCAGCCCGCGGCAGAAACAGAAGCTCTCGAAGCCGGAGCAATTGTCAGTGAATCCTTGGTTCTTGACTTTTCTGAAGGCGAAAAACTTATGTGGCCGGTCATGGGAAATGTGATCCTGGGCTACAGCATGGACACAACCACATGGTTCCCCACATTGGAGCAGTACAAATGCAATCCGGCCAACATCATCCAGAGCGATGTGAGTAAACCGGTTGTTGCGCCGGCGGATGCCCGAGTTTTAGAAATTGGCTATAATGAAGAAATCGGAAATTATCTTCGCCTGGATCTTGGAAATGAGTATACGGCAATCTGTGGTCAGCTAAAGGAGATTCCTGTTGTGGCAAATGAATATCTTCATAAGGGGGATATTCTTGGTTATGTTGCGGAACCGACCAAATATTATTCCATTGAGGGCATCAATGTATATTTTGAATTATTGCATGCGGGAAGCCCGATCGATGCTCTGGAGTATTTGGAGTGAAAAGAAACTATGGATGAGAAGAGAGGTGTCTGATTGTCAGAGCCTCTCTTTTATGGTAAAATGAAATATGGAACGAAAGACCTTCTGAAGAGATTGGAGGAACATGTATGGATTATGCAGTATTAAAAAAGAATTTTGAAGACCATAGATTCCAGACTTCTTACTTTGAGACAAAAGAAGAGGCGGCATCCTATTTAAAAAAGCAGATTGTTGGAAAAAATGTTGGCTTTGGAGGTTCCATTACAACTCGTGAGATGGGGCTTTATGAAATGCTTGGGGAAAACAACAACGTGTATTGGCATTGGGAGGTTCCGGGACAGGAAACTTATCAGAATGCACATAATGCGGATGTTTACATACTGAGCGCGAATGGTGTGGCTGAAACAGGGGAGATCATCAATATCGATGGTACAGGAAATCGACTTGCAGCCAGCATTTTTGGCCCGAAGAAGGTATACTATATTGTCGGAAGCAACAAGATCACTCCGGATATTCCGTCTGCAATCAAGCGCGCGAAGGATATTGCGGCAGCAAAAAATGCAGTTCGTCTTAATCGAAAGACTCCGTGTGCAACAACCGGTGTATGCCACAACTGCAATAGTCCGGATCGCATTTGCAGTATGACAGTGATCGTAGAACGCCCGGGTACAGGTATGGACGTAGAGATCCTGTTCGTAAATGAGGAACTTGGATATTAATCGATGGGCAATAAAAAGATTGGCAGATGGATAGGGAAGTCCTATCTATCTGCCGATTTTTTTTCTTCATAATCAAAAACATAACGTTCGTATGCATTGATCAAAGTCGTGTTGTTATATTTGCGGATGCGTGATGCACCTGGTGTGTAATTCAAATGTACATGACCGTGAATATGATAGGATGGTTGATACTTGTCCATCAAACTCACAAAGGTCTCAAAACCGGCATGAGTCACAGTATCCAGATCTCCAAGACCTCTGGCCGGAGCATGAGTGAGCAAAATATCAAATCCCTTGTGATATATTAGCTTTGACCAGAGTTTACGTCTTCGTTTCCTCATCTGAGATTCCGTATATTGGTGCTCACCATCTCGGTATTTCCTGGAGCCTCCAAGCCCCAGGATCCGTATCCCATTGTGAACATAAATCTTATCTTCTATATTAACACACCCTAACGGTGGAGTTTGTTTGTATTTTGCATCATGATTCCCATGTACATAAAGCAGCGGACAATGTCCGAGCGTAACGAGAAATTCCAGATATCTGGGATCCAGATCACCACAGGAGAGGATCAGGTCGATATCTGCAAGATAGCTGGGTTTAAAATAATCCCAAAGTAACTCAGATTCTTTATCAGAAATAGCAAGTATTTTCATTACACTACCTCAAATCCCTGCATTTCGACAACAGCCTTCGCTGCTTCTTCCAGTTCATCCATCTTCGGGATCGTACCGACCACATTGTCTACGAGCCAGTCCATATTCATGATCTCATTGGCCGACATGCTATGATTTGAATCATTGCGAAGGATGTGATTCTGATCATACAAGTCTCCGGAGAAAATATGGAATTCATTGTTAATGATATGCTTCTTCACAACTTCAATTAGTTTCATAGTCTGAGGCGGAACGGATTGTGAAACGATCATATCGATCATTCCGGAGGAAATACCCCACCAATAGTTGATCGTCGGGAAATCCGGAGTAACAGCCGTACGCGTCCAATGACCGTTCAGGATTGTCTGAAGAATACGCTGGTAAAACTTGCCCCAGTTCCAGATGGAAGCAGCCAGATTTCGGCTTTTGGTATCTTCCAAATCATGGAGACCGTATGCACGTGTCACATCTCGTGGTTCGATCATGTCGCGGCCGCAGATATGGCTGATATTTGCTTCTGAGAACTGCTTTGTGATATCGCAGTCTTTCACACAAGACCATGCCAGATGAACCTTTGCAGTCGGGTTGACCATTTTTACACCGAGTGCGAATGCATTGATACTGGCCGGAGTTCCAAACATCGGGAAATCCGCTATGTAGCCAATGCTGTCCGTGCGGGTTAAAATACCTGCCAGCATACCAACCAAGAACTTAGCCTCGTAGATTCTTCCATAGTAAGTTCTTAAATCTCCACTGTAAGAATTTAAAGAACAGTTGAGGATCTTAATTTCCGGGTGGCGGATGCAGGTGTGAAAACTGGAATTCAGGAAGCGAGAGGAAGTAGTAAAAATAACCGTACATCCATCGGCAATGGCTTCTTCCAGTTTTTCCATACATTCTGCATCGGTTTCTACGTTATCATAAATGCGGATATTCAGTTTGTCTCCCATATGTTCTTCCAGATAAATACGTCCAAGGTCATGGGCGTATGTCCAGCTTGAGGTTTCTGCAGTTTTATGATATACAAAGCCGACCGTCAGTTTATAAGCTGGCGGAATGATCGGGGAGAGGAGTTTTTCAAATACACTTCGATCCGGTTCATGTTCCGGTTGGAGAATATGGTTAACATTGCCGGCTTTTGGAAGAGCTTCCAGTTCGCTCCAAAGAAAATCCAGATCCTTTTTCATCTGATCCTGAGAGCGCTGTTTGATGCCTGCGTAACCGTAAATTTCCAGATATAAAAGGAATGCATCACCACCCGTGATCGGGAGAGATTCGCCCCCCTTTTCTTTGAAAGCGCGGTAGAACCAGTAGTAATCGGTGGAGAAGCTGCGCCGTTCATCGACAGTCCACTGTACGCCGTATTCCTTACCAATCAGTTCACAGAGTTTATGGTAACATCCGGATTTTGAGAATGTCAGGTTGTTAATGCTTGAGAAACGAGAGAACTCCATGAACTCATAGTAAATCTGGATTTCCTTTTCTTCACTATAAGCAGGAATGATTCGGGTCACATAGCCCGGAACAGTAGCTGCTCCGAAATATTTTAAAACACTGACTCTTTTATTTCCTTCAATAATATAATACTGATTCATGAATTCGCAGGCGATGACAGGCTCACGGATACCTTCTTTTACATGAGAACGGTATAAAACTGACCATTTATCAGCAAATTCACCTGCGTCCAGAAGCGGCATAAAGTTGCTGGCGAAAGCTCTGGTACGTCCGGCAGTTTTTGTACCGGCGATTCGGTCCATCGGGATCTCAATAAGACCAAGGTCTGTTTCTCCGGCAGTTTTCGTAAACGCAAGAATTTCATCAAGGACTTTTAAATAAGGTTGACGACCTGCTGCAATATCTTGACGGTATGCTTTCTGACCACGCCTCAGAGCAATGGAATATTCCGTAATTGCCATATACGAAATGTCCTCCTTTTTTGATAAAAAAATAACCAACTGGGAATATATCAAATCATATCACACCCCTCATACCTTGTATATATTTAAAAATACAAAAATGAGGGGTGATTTTTAATAAAAGAGAACAAAATCTATTTTAAAATTATATTAATGAGGTGAGGTGTCTTTGCATTGATCAAAACTCGGGTTAAATGCATAGAAATTCCGTCTGTCTAATTTGTCTTGTAGATCACGAAGTGCTTCGCCAAATCGTTGGAAATGAATGATCTCACGTTTCCGCAGGAAACGGATCGGATCGCAGACATCTGGATCTGATACTACACGCAGGATATTGTCGTACGTTGTCCGGGCTTTTTGTTCGGCAGCAAGGTTTTCAAAAAGATCGGTGATCGGATCTCCTTTTGATTGGAACTGATTGGCATTGAGTGGAACACCGCCGGCCGCCTGCGGCCAGATGGCAGCGGTATGATCGATATAATAAGGCGCAAAGCCCTGGGCTTCCAGTTCTTCAGCAGAAAGACCGCGAGTCAGCTGGTGCACGATGGCAGCGATCATCTCCATGTGAGCCAGTTCCTCTGTGCCAATATCGGTCAATACAGCTTTTTGAAGACCGTGAGGCATGGTGTACCGCTGTGACAGATAACGGAGCGAAGCATTGATCTCACCATCCGGGCCGCCGTACTGGCTGATAATATATTTTGCGAGCTTTGCATTTGGTTCTTTGATGTTGACCGGATACTGCAGTTTCTTTTCATATCTCCACATATTAGCAACCTCCTTCCCATGGCCACGGATCATTGATCCAATCCCAGCGATTGCCGTATACACTGTCCACCATCAGCGGTCCAAACTGTCGCTGATAGATATCCACAGCTTGGCGTCTCATTGCGACCGCATTGCGATAATAATCAAGTGCAGCAGCGTCAGTCGGATGCGTGTCTAAAAATAAAAGAATCTCGTCGATCGCAAAGCTGGATTCATTGATCTGGTTCATCAGAGCCTGCTTGGAGAGAGGGGCTCCCGTCATATTCGGTTTCATGTTCATCGTCTGCACCTCCCCATTACGAATGGATAGTCAAGAGATGGAAAAATGGTTCCTCGATGATATCCCTGTGTCATAGGATATGTGGTTTCCCAATTTTGCCACGGAACATAGCCCATACCAACCGGAAACTGATTAAGGTCGAAGACTGGTCTGGAAGGTGGAGCAATGCCCGGAGAACACACAGAACAGCCATTATTTGGATTATGATTCATAATAAAAAACTCCTTTCATACCTGTAGTAACAGGATATGCAGGAGTTTTTTAGCTGTGCATATGCTAAGGATTAGGACATTCTGTACTGGAAGGAGTCACAGTCTGTACATTCCTTTTTTGTCGGGTTCATTTCATGAGTGCCGACATGAATTTTGTCCAGTGTGCAGTAATCTACAGTGCCTGCATGGTGCACACAGTTGTGGATGGAACACTGGATGCTTTCATTTTTGTTCTGAGCTGTCATTGGTTTCACCACCTTTTTGCGAGATGGTATTAGTATAGACAAAACTCAGAAATCAATTCTGGAAAATCATGAAAAATCGTTACAACCAAGTCACGCGGGACTCGTCGTAGTATCCACGTGCAGCAGGCTCTTCATCTGCGACACCCAGAGCGATTACATTGTACGGTTTGCAGTCGATACCAAGAACTTCGCATACAGCCTGCATGCGCTCTTCCTTTGGATAAACACCGCACCAACAAGTTCCATAACCCAGTTCTTTTGCAGCAAGAAGGATATTCTGTGTTGCAGCTCCGCAGTCCTGCGGGAAATAACCAGGGCAGATACCTTCCTGCACTTCTGGTTTTGCACAAACGATGATAGCCAGAGATGCTGTCTTCAGCATGGAAACGTATGGATGAACATTCATGAGTGCATTCAGTTTTTCACGGTTCTGCAAAATAACAAATTCCCATGGACGAGTGTTGCAGGCGCTCGGAGCCATCATAGCAGCTTCCAGGATCTGTTTTAGATCCTCTTTCGGGATCACAGCTCCCTCTTTATATTTACGAATACTTCTTCTGGAACGAATGGTTTCTAATGCGTTCATAATTGTACCTCCTTGAACGTAT
>JAZTZT010000194.1:0-7179 GCA_045637605.1 Pilosibacter sp. | reverse complement strand
GCCATGCCATACTTGTTACAAACTTCGATTACATTGTCATCACGTACGGATCCACCCGGCTGAGCAATGTACTTAACGCCACTCTTCTTAGCACGCTCGATGTTGTCACCAAACGGGAAGAATGCGTCAGAGCCAAGAGCTACGTCTGTCATCTGATCTAACCAAGCACGTTTCTCTTCTCTTGTAAATACTTCCGGTTTTTCTGTGAATACTCTCTCCCAAGCACCGTCAGCAAGAACATCTTCATACTCATCGCCAATGTAAACATCGATCGCATTATCACGATCTGCACGTTTGATATCTGCTCTGAACGGAAGGTTTAAAACCTTCGGGTTCTGACGTAAGAGCCAGTTATCAGCCTTCTGACCTGCAAGACGTGTGCAGTGTACACGGGACTGCTGACCGGCACCGATACCAATTGCCTGACCACCTTTTACATAACATACAGAGTTAGACTGTGTGTATTTTAATGTAATAAGTGCGATAACAAGGTCCATCTTCGCAGATTCCGGCATCTCTTTGTTATCTGTAACGATATTGGAGAGAAGGTCTGTATTGATATCCAGGTTATTTCTACCCTGCTCAAATGTTACACCGAATACCTGTTTACGCTCGATCGGATCCGGAACATAATTCGGATCGATTTGGATCACGTTATAATTGCCGTTCTTTTTCTGTTTAAGAATCTCAAGTGCTTCTTCTGTGTAGGAAGGAGCAATCACACCGTCAGAAACCTCTCTCTTGATCAGTTTTGCTGTATCAGCATCACATGTATCGGAAAGAGCGATAAAGTCGCCAAAAGAGGACATACGGTCAGCACCTCTTGCTCTTGCATATGCACATGCCATCGGAGAAAGCTCACCAAGATCATCTACCCAGTAAATTTTCTTAAGAACATCGTCCATCGGAAGACCAACTGCTGCACCGGCCGGAGATACATGCTTAAAGGATGTTGCTGCCGGAAGACCAGTTGCCTTCTTCAATTCGCTTACTAACTGCCAGCCGTTAAATGCATCTAACAGGTTAATATAACCCGGTCTGCCGGATAATACTGTGATCGGAAGATCTGCACCGTTTTCCACATAAATCTTGGACGGTTTCTGGTTCGGGTTACAGCCGTACTTTAATTCCATTTCCTTCATTTCAGATCAAACTCCTTTTGGTAATTAATTATTCTTATTGATGATTCTGGATTCGTATTTGCCTGTTTCGATATCAATGAAACGAACAAACAGAGAAACTTTATTGTCCTCGTTTAAGTTCTCCCAGATCATGTTTGTGAAGGAATCAATGTCTCCGTCGATTTCTACACGTTTCGGTTCACCTTCGAAACTCGGGAGCGGATTTTCATTTCTTGCATATGTGTGGATGAAGCGACCTTCACCTGCAAGCGGGTTCTCATATGCATATGTGTAACGATTGTTTGCTTCCGGATTGCCATCGCTGCTCTTTAAGATGGACATCGCAAAGTTATACTTACCATTTTCAATATGCATGATACCGGAGATACGTGGTGTGTAGTTCGGGCCATCCGGCTCGTACTGACGGCATCTTAAGGACTGCTCAAATGTCATCTGTTTGTCCATACCGTCATAGATTGTATCTGTCTGGTCGCCATTTGTTACGATAGTTTTATTGCCAAGTACGCGAACCGGTGCGTAAATGATCAGACTCGGATCCTCTAATTTCGCCGGATCAAAAGCCTGTGTACGGATGCCTGCGCCATCTTCTACAAATACGCGGTTTCTGCTGTTTTCACTTCTGCCCATGATGAAGTATGCTGTAACAGCTGTCTTTCCGTCTTTGGATTTACCAATCACAATTCCTCTGCCCGGATATGCGTTGCCTCTTAATTCCTCTGCGAGAGATAATAATTTCATCGGAAGTTCCTCCTTAATAATTAATATGTACAATTACATGTTATTACCATTTAGGTCATACCTATATGTAGCATATCACATTTTTGTGTCAATGAAAACAGAAAAAATTAAAAACTCTTACAGAAAATTAAGAAATGTTATATTTTTTGTCAGTTTATTTCCCACGCTTTATCTGATATAATGATAAAAAAGGAAAATAGGAGGAAAAATCTATGAGAAAACAGATTACACTTTTCGCGATGCTTATGGTTTGTGCAGCGGTTTCCCTTTCCGGCTGCAAAAAAGAAAAAGATGTGGATTTAACAGGAATTCATACAACGGCTGCAGAGACAACTCCCGTCTCTGAAACGATGGCACCTGAAACAACAGCTGCTATTGAAACCACAGAGGCTGAAACGACAAAAGCAGGTGCTGATGCCTCCGAAGCGCTCAGTGTACGCTCCAAGATAGCAACAGAAAAGACTGGAAAAGTTTCAATCGAGTATCCGATCCTCTCCAATCTTCGCGATGATCAGACTGCTGAAAAAGTAAATGATCTGATCAAAGAGTATGCAACAAAACTTATCTCTGATTTTGAACTGGATCCAGAAAAGGATAATGTGACTATCGCATGTGATGTCATTTCTCTCGATCGCAGCAAAGCTGTGTTAGAATTTACGGGCTCCATGATGGCAGACGGAGCACCTCATCCGACCGGTCTATATTATACGATGTCTGTTGACCTTTCAAAAGGTACTTTGCAGGGACTTAGCGATTATGCTGATGCTTATACAATGGCCGGCTATATTCTTTCTGATGATTGCATTATCACTAAGTCTGCTGATAAAAAGGCTGCAAAAGAATACTTAGAAACTTTAGACGTAGAAACTCTCTGGGAAACGCTTAAGAGCTGTGACTTTACATCCGGTTCCAAAGGATTCCCACAGTCATTCTCTTATGTTAATGAAGGTATTGTCTATATGTCCATACCGGTTCCTCATGCGATCGGTGATTACATCATCGTGGAATTCCACCCGGAAGGCAAATAAATCATAAGGCCCCTTGCAGAATCAACCATCTGCAAGAGGCCCTTTCTTTTTAGAGATTTAAGAAATCTTTTCTGTAATTAACTCCAAAATACTCTGCCAATTCTTTCATCTCAGAATCTTTGATCGTATTGATCCTTGGAAGATGAGCAGTCAACATATAAATCTGTGCTGCTTTCTCAACTGTCTCGATCAGACCAAAAGTCTCATCTAATGTCTTTCCTGCACCATAGATTCCATGCATACCCCATACAACAAGTCGGAATTCCTTCATCTTCTCTGCTGTTGCCTCACCAATGGAATTAGTACCGCAAAGCATCCATGGAAGAACACCGATACCATCCGGAAATACAACAATACATTCGGTACACATTTCCCAAAGTGTATGGGTAAACTTCTTTTCATCAAGTTCATGAACGTAATTCATCGCCAATGTATAGGTCGGATGTGTATGCATCACAACACGGTTTTCCGGATCAACAGAAAGTCTCGCCATATGACTCATCAAATGCGCCGGAAGTTCTGATGTAAATTTTCCTCCGTCTTTGTATCCCCAGAGAAGTTCCGCTGTGCAACCATCCTCTGCAATCTTAAAAATACCAAGATTTGTCTCCGGGTCATCCATAACATTTTTGAAGTATTTTCCGGTTCCTGTCACGATAAAAATCTTACCAACCAATGCTTTTGCTTCAAAACCAATCGGAATCTTACGAATGACTGCATTAGTATCTAAGTATTCTGCAACTTCATTTCCATCCAGCATCCAACTGATATTTCCGCCGTTGCGCTCATCCCAACCTAAGCGGTACATGTTCGCAGTCGTCTTCTTCATCTCTTCTACAAATGGAGCTTTATTAATATCTTTCATCGTAATATCCCCCTGTTATACACGTTTGCTAAGTACATCAGCCTCATATCGTTCCACAATATCAAACCATTCTCCATCACCTGGTTTTCCGCATTCTTTACAGTATTCGTCCCAGACTTCACCAAACGGCATAGTCTTCAGTTCTTCCTGAATGACCATTAATTTTGTAAAATTGCTCTCATTTTGTAATCTGGTCAGTTCTTCATTTGGCTGCAAGAGACCATATAATAAAGCTTTCTGCACATTTCTAAAACCGGTCACCCATGCAGAAATGCGATTGATGGAAGCATCAAAATAATCAAGGGCAATAAAGATTCGATCAAGTCCTCCACACCGTACAATCTCTTTGCAGATTTCCTTAGTCTCATCATCGAACAATACCACATGATCACTGTCCCAGCGCACTCCACGCGTAATATGAAGAGCCATTTTCTTGTCATATGTTAAAATCGAAGAAATCTTATCAGATACAACCTCTGTCGGGTGGTAATGTCCGTTATCCATAAGAGTGATACAGTCATCACGGGATGATGCATATTTCATACACCATTCAGCAGAACCAACTGTATAGCTTTCCACTCCAATGCCAAACACTTTGGATTCCGCACAAGGATAAACTTTGTCTTTATCGAATGGTTCGGAAAGGATCTCATCAAAGGACTGTTTATATCGAAGTCTCGGTCCCAGACGATCTGCCGGAATATCTTTATAGCCATCTCCTGCCCAGATATTCATCACACACGGCTGACCGAGCTCCTCTGCCAAATATTGAGAAATACGAATACAGGCTTTTCCGTGTTCCACCCAGAATGTTCTCGTTTCTTCATTCGGACTGGAAAGAGTCAGTGGATCACACATCGGATGTGAGAAAAATGTCGGATTAAAATCACAGCCAAGTCCTCTCTCCTTACAATAATCTACCCACTTCTTAAAATGTTTTGGTTCCAGCTTATCACGATCTACCCAACCACCATTTTCCTCATCAAAAATAGCATAGCTGGCATGAAGATTCATCTTAATCTGACCTGGAACCAGAGCGATCACCTGATCAATATCATTCATTAATTCCTGATATGTTCTTGCACGACCCGGATAATTTCCGGTAGTCTGAATGCCTCCTGTAAGCGGTTTGTTCGGATCTGTATCAAATCCGCGGACATCATCGCCCTGCCAACAATGAAGGGCGATCGGAACTGTTTTTAATCGTTTCATCGCTGCATCGGTATCTATTCCAAGCTTTGCATATTTTGCTTTTGCTTCTATATAACTCATAAATCAGTACCTCCCCAATACTCACAATATAGATTTGCTCAATTCACTCTAATCAAAATCGTATCACAGATTTTTTCTAGTGTAAACAGATTATTGACGGATAATTTCTCTTTTACTATACTTGAATCATAGAAAAACGATAAGGGGGCAATGACAGATGCTCTATCCAAAGAATTCAGAACCAATCCTATCCCATGATCTGTTTAAAAATCCGACGAGTGAGTATAGAGGCACTTCGTTCTGGGCATGGAACGGAAAATTGGATGACCAAGAACTAAAAGAACAGATTGATCACTTCCAGACTATGGGACTTGGCGGCTTTCATATGCATGTCCGAACCGGTATGGACAGTCCATATTTGTCTGACGAGTTTATGTGCCACATCCGCTTCTGTGTAGAGGAAGCTCGGAAACGTGGGATGCTTGCATGGCTTTATGATGAGGACCGCTGGCCTTCCGGAACCGCTGGTGGGCGTGTCACTAGAAATCAGCCGGAAAATGCACGCAAAACTTTATTATTTACTACCACTCCATATGCGCCGGACAGACCTAATCGAAACCTCAGACCGGAACCTGGACGTGGTCAGGAAAGTATTCGACAAGATAATGGCATTTTGCTGGCGGTATATGATGTTGTTTTACATCCGGATGGTACCCTTGCTTCGTCGAATCGCATTTCTGAAGATGAAAATGCTGTCGGTGTGAAGTGGTACGTCTACATGGAACATGCGACAGAAGATCCCTGGTTTAATAATACGGCTTACGTTGATACTCTGCGTCCGGAAGCGATCCGTGATTTCATTCGATATACCCATGAGGAATATGCGAAAGAACTTCAAGATGATTTTGGCACGTTGATCCCTTCAATTTTCACAGATGAACCTCAGTTTACTCCAAAGGAAACTCTTAACTTTTCAGATGAACAGAAAGATGTATTTATGCCTTGGACTGATGCGCTGCCTGAGTTATATCAGAGCCGCTATGGTGAGGATATTCTTGACTATCTTCCGGAACTTTTATGGGAACTTCCGAATGGTAATCTTTCTTCTTTCCGTTGGAAATTCCAGAACCTTTTGACAGACCGTTTTGTGGAATCTTATTGTAAACAGATCAGCTCTTGGTGCGATTCCCATGGAATTGCCCTGACTGGTCATGTTATGGGAGAACCATCTCTGGAAAGTCAGACTCAGGCTGTTGGTGATGCGATGCGTTGTTATCGATACTTCGGTATTCCTGGTATTGATATGCTCTGTGATTTTCATGAATATACAACAGCCAAACAAACACAGTCCATTATCCGCCAGACTGGCAAAGAAGGTATGCTTTCTGAGCTTTATGGTGTCACGGGCTGGGATTATGATTTTCGAGGCTACAAGCTTCAAGGTGACTGGCAGGCAGCACTGGGCGTAACAGTCCGCGTTCCGCATCTGGCTTGGATGACTATGAGGGGTGAGGCCAAACGTGATTATCCGGCATCGATCAGTTATCAGTCTCCTTGGTGGGATCAATTTTCTATGATCGAAAATCATTTCGCTCGCTTAAATACGGCTCTGACTCGAGGTAAAGCTCATGTACGCGTTGCAGTTGTTCATCCGATCGAAAGCTATTGGCTCCATTACGGTCCGGCAGATAAGACAGCTGCGCTTCGATCCCAGATGGAACAACAATTTGAACAACTTGCAGAAACACTTCTCTTCGGTGGAATCGATTTTGATTATTTGTGCGAAGCAGAACTACCAGCTCTCTGTCCGACAGGCGGAAATCCTTTAAAAGTAGGGCTTATGGAATATGACGCAGTAATCGTTCCAACTCTTACTACCATTCGTGCAACCACGCTGGAACGACTGGAAGCATTCCGAAAAGATGGGGGCACCCTATTATTTATTGGTTCATATCCGCAGTATGTCAATGCAGAACCTTCTGATGCCGCAAAATCACTGTATGAATCTTCGTTCCACTCGGAAACTGCTCCTTCTGCGATCCTTGATGCATTAGAGACATTCCGTTTCCTGGATATCCGAAAAAAAGACGGACAACGAGAAGATCGGGTTCTTCATCAGCTTCGAAAAGATGGGGATCATTTCTGGTTATTTCTCTGCAATGGCAAGAATCCTACTTGTCCAGATGTAGATGAT
>JAZTZT010000193.1:0-5618 GCA_045637605.1 Pilosibacter sp. | reverse complement strand
TAAAGAGTGGAAGATGGAACATCTTCCAATGATTCCTGAATCTTTCAAACTTGAGGTCATCAAACAGACAGCAAAACAGTACAATGCGGTAAAGACATTGATCCATCGAAATGATGTGGGGGAGATCATCATTGCAACGGATGCCGGACGTGAAGGTGAATTGGTTGCCAGGTTGATCCTGAAAAAAGCAGGATCTAAGAAGCCTTTGAAGCGTCTCTGGATTTCATCTGTAACAGACAAGGCGATCAAGGATGGATTTGCGAATCTGAAAGACGGTAAAGAGTATGAGCCTCTTTATGATGCAGCTATGTGTCGTGCGGAGGCAGATTGGCTTGTGGGAATCAATGCGACCAGAGCATTGACATGCAAGTACAATGCTCAGCTTTCTTGCGGACGTGTACAGACTCCGACACTCGCTATGATCGCAAAACGTGAGGAGGAGATTAAGACTTTTGTACCAAAGCCTTACTATGGTCTGAAAGCAAAACGTGGAGCTTTCGTTCTTACATGGAAGGATAAAAAGAGTGGAAGTATGCATTCATTCCACAAGGAACGCATGGAAGAACTTTTGAAGCGGGCAAACGGTAATGAAGCAACGATTGTACAAGTAAATAAGATGCCGAAGAAGACGATGGCTCCGCTGCTTTATGATCTGACAGAATTACAGCGAGATGCAAGCAAACGATATGAGTATTCTGCGAAAGAGACTCTTAATATCATGCAGCGTCTCTATGAGAATCATAAGGTACTCACATATCCGCGTACGGACTCCAGATACCTGAGTGCAGATATTGTTCCCACATTAAAGGAGCGTTTAAAAGCTTGTTCGGTAGGACCGTACCGCAGCCTGGCAGGTAAGTTGATCAATCAGCCGATCCCGTCAAAACCATTTTATGTAGATAATAGTAAAGTTTCTGATCATCATGCGATCATTCCGACTGAGCAGTTTGTTGATCTGTCTCACATGACGATTGATGAACGGAGAATTTATGATCTTGTTATTAGAAGATTTCTAGCTGTTATGTATCCGCCCTATGAATATGAACAGACATCCATTGTAGCTGAAATAACTGACGAACAGTTTGTTGCACACGGAAATATTGTCAAACAGGAAGGTTGGAAGGTTGTATACGAGAATGGCAGTGAGACATTAGATGACTCAGAGGAAGGAAACGATAAAAGTCAAAATCTTCCGGAGTTAAAAGAAGGTGACCGGATATCAGGACTTACGTTTTCTATGACAGAAGGGAAGACCAAGCCTCCGGCACATTTCAACGAAGCGACGTTGTTATCCGCGATGGAAAATCCTATAGCTTATATGGAGTCGAAAGACAAAGTAATGGTAAAAACTATAGGTGAAACAGGTGGTCTTGGTACAGTTGCAACGCGAGCTGACATCATTGAAAAATTGTTCTCCAGTTTCTTACTCGAAAAGAAAGGAAAAGATATTCTGCTGACATCGAAGGCGAAACAGCTTCTGGAATTGGTTCCGGAGGATTTGAAAAAGCCGGAGCTGACTGCGGATTGGGAGATGAAGCTTTCTCAAATTGCAAAAGGCAAGCTGAGACGTGACAATTTTATGAAGGAGATTTGCGGGTATTCAGAAGAGTTGATCACTGAGATTAAAGGTGGAGACGGAAAATTCCGCCACGACAACCTGACCAATAAAAAGTGTCCGGATTGCGGAAAGCTTATGCTCCTTGTAAAAGGAAAGAACAGTGAGATGCTGGTGTGCCAGGACCGAGAATGCGGACACCGTGAGACTATTTCCAGAACCTCCAACGCCAGATGTCCGGTTTGTCACAAGAAACTGGAACTTCGCGGTAAAGGTGACGGACAGATTTTTGTCTGCAGGTGTGGGTATAAAGAGAAACTCTCTACTTTCCAAGAGCGTCGAAAGAAGGAAGGGAAAGGCGTTTCTAAGCGAGATGTCGCAAAATATATGAATCAGCAAAGAAAAGAGGCTGAGGAGCCGGTAAACAATGCATTTGCACAGGCTTTGGCCGGATTAAAATTGGATAAGTAAATGTTTGTTCTCCCGGAAGCATTCTTATATCAGGATGCTATCCGGGAGTTGTTTTATTATTAGAATAGTAAGGATCAGAATCCCATAAAACCAGGAGCAAATGACATAAACAGTGGATTAAATATATCTACACATAGTACAGAGAACGCCGGATATAAGATCCATGCAATGTGGGCATATCCGTATTTATCCATAACTGCCCGCTCATTGGCAACTGCATTGGAGCCGGATCCCATGCCCATACCGATCAGACCTGCGCACATGCAAGCGGCGTTATAGTCGCTGTGGTACATACGAAAGCCGATGAAATAAGTGAAAATAAGGGTGGCGATTGTTACTGCAAAAAGCACGATCAGCATTCCGCCGATGGAACCGGAAATTCTGGTCAGGTCCATGGTCATAATGGTAATGGCCAGGAAGATATCCAGAGAAACGTGCTCGATGGTTTCTATTTCATCTGTGTTAAAGGATACATGCAAGGCTTCCAGAACATTTCTGGCAATTGCGCCCGCAAACAGACAGCCGATAAAGTATGGCATTTCAATGTAAGGAATCTGGCTGAGAAGGAGATAAATCGGAATTCCGCACATTGCAATGATGGTCATCATGCAGACACTGTTAAGGAGTGATTTGTGATTCAGAGAGGGTATTTCTTCATTGCCATCGTTCAGTAGTTCCAGATCTTTTGGATCGGCTTTTAGATTATGTCGTTTGATCAGGAGTACGGCGAGTGGACCTCCTGTCAGACTTCCGATGATCATACCAAGTGTGGCAGAGGAAACTCCGATTTCAGTAGCACCCACCGCCCCCATGGCTTCATAAACAGGACCAAATGCAGATGTAGTACCTACACCACCGGCTAAAGCTCCAGTACCAATCTGGATACCCAGAAGCGGATGCATACCAACTGCCATGGCGACAGCAATTCCAAGGAATCCTTGTAAGAGAACAAGAAGCAAAACTGAAAGTACAATACCGGCACAGAATTTTTTGCCGCGTTCTAACAGTGTCTTGCTGAAACCGAATCCGACGCAAGTAAAGAATATGTTCATTAAGTGACTGGAAAGTGAAGTGGTCCATGAGACAGTAAAGATTCCTTTTGCTTTAAGAAGACTTAGAATTAAAGCCACCAACAGACCACCGATGACAGGCGCAGGAAGTCCCCATTCCTGAAAAGAACGAACACGCCGTACAATGGCCCTTCCAAGGAATACCATGATGCAGCCAAATCCTGTCGTAGCCAGAAGGTCAAGAGTCAAGGTCATTGTTTCTGAATTAAAATTCATACCGACTCCTAAATGATATGTTTAGTATAAAATATGCAGACAGTGCATGTCTGGAATACTGATCTAAGAAAAAATGCCGGATATAGCTGTATGATACAGTTATATCCGACACAAAGTTTGTTGCTGGTGGAATATGTGGTTTTTATACACCGCCGAGTTTGAATACGATGCCGATCACAGCGGATGCAGCGATAAATGCTGCAGCGTGTAATCCTTTTGTTTTCTTGCATTTTGCAGTAAAATAGTAAAGTGCAAGCATTAAAACGATGTTCGGGATGTTGATCAGATCCATCAAGCTGCCTGTAGAAGCATATTTTGCCTGATTTAAAACAACAAGAACCGCAACTCCAAGTCCGGCAGATGCAATCAGAGCAGAAGATGCCGGTCTTAAACCATAAAATGCAGACTGTACGTATTTATTTGCTTTAAACGCATTGTAGAAGCCTGCAATGATCAGAATCACAATAATGGACGGTGTGATCAGACCGAGGGTTGCAATAATGGAGCCAGAAATACCTGCAGATGTATAGCCTACATATGTAGCCATATTAACACCGATCGGTCCCGGAGTGGACTCAGAGATCGCGATCATATCTGTAAGCTGCGCATGTGTGAACCAACCTGTCTTATCAGATATATCGTATAAGAACGGGATTGTTGCCATGCCGCCACCTACTGCAAAGAGGCCTGCTTTAAAGAATTCGATAAATAACTGAAGATAAATATTCATTATGCTTTTACCTCCTTATTCTTTAAGAGAATGCCTGCAAGAGCAGAGAGGATCACGAAGATTGTCGGAGCAACATCAAATACAAAGTTACCGATCACAACTACAAGGAAGATGATCAGAGTCTTGTTGTCTACAACCGCTTTCTTCCAAAGTTTTACGACCGCATTAAATACAAGTACGCATACACATACACGGATACCTGCAAATGCATTTTGTACGATTGGAAGATCAGCAAAATTCTGAAGGAACATAGCGATCAAAGTGATGATGATCAAGGACGGGAACACAACTCCGAGAGTTGCGATGATACCACCTAAGTTTCCTGCAGTATTCTGTCCTACGAAAGTTGCTGTATTTACTGCAATGATACCTGGAGTACACTGACCGAGTGCGTAGTAGTCCATCAGTTCTTCCTCTGTTGCCCAACCGCGCTTTTCTACTACTTCTTTCTGAAGCATCGGGAGCATCGCGTAACCGCCGCCGAATGTGAGGCCGCCGATACGAGCGAATGTAAGGAAGAGGTCAAGATATTTGTTCATATTATCTCTCCTTTAAAATTTATAACAAACTCTACTATAACAGAATTGAAAGAAAAATCAATATACATTTTACTCAATCTGTTATATAATGATTTGGACTATACTATATCTGGAGGTTATCCCATGGCGAAAGCACAGTATAATGCTGACAGTATCACAGTCTTGGAAGGTCTGGAAGCAGTTCGAAAGAGACCTGGTATGTACATCGGCGGTGTTGGCACAAAAGGCTTAAACCATTTAATATATGAAATTGTAGACAATGCGGTGGACGAACATTTGGCAGGATATTGTTCTGATGTCTGGGTGACACTGGAAGCGGACGGTTCCTGTACCGTTAAGGATAATGGTCGTGGTATTCCGGTTGGATTACATGCAAAAGGTGTTTCTGCCGAGCGAGTAGTACTTGCCACTTTACACGCCGGCGGCAAATTTGATAATAATTCATACAAAACAAGCGGTGGACTTCACGGCGTCGGTTCTTCTGTTGTAAATGCACTTTCCGACAAATTGACGATCAAGATTTCTCGTGACGGTTATATTCATTATGATGAATATGAACGTGGTATTCCTGTGGTCGAGTTGAAAGATGGTTTGCTTCCGACGATCGGAAAGACGAAGGCTACCGGAACAGAGATCAATTTTTTACCTGATCCGACGATTTTTGAAAAGACCAAATTCAGAGAGGACTGGCTGAAAAGTCGTCTTCATGAATCTGCATATTTAAATCCAAATCTGACTCTCCATTTTGAAAACAAACGAGCAGGCGAAGAGGAGGTCATTACTTTTTCTGAGCCGGAAGGTATTGTTGCTTATGTAAAAAGCTTGAATCATGGAAAAGATCCGGTTCATGAGCCGATCTATTTTAAGGGCGCTATGGACAATATGGAAGTGGAAGTTGCGATCCAGTTCGTAGATGCATTTGAAGAGAATGTACTTGGTTTCTGTAACAATATCTTTACACAGGAAGGTGGTACGCATCTGGTTGGATTTAAGGCTCGTTTTACCGGTTTGATCAATTCATATGCGCGCGAGTTGGG
>JAZTZT010000192.1:0-5340 GCA_045637605.1 Pilosibacter sp. | reverse complement strand
TTGCGAATATGGTGCTGTTCCTTTGCTCGGATAAGGCTGGATTTATTACCGGAGAGAATATCTGTATCGATGGCGGTATGACAAAGCAGATGATCTATCATAATGATTTTGGCTGGAGTCTGGAAGGATAGGGTTTTATCACGAAAATAAATAAGAAGGGTATAGAACAAGAAAATGTTGTTCTATACCCTTTTGATATTATGTCAGTTCTCCGCACAGTTTGCGATAGCATTCAATGATGTCTTCTGTGGTCTTACCGACGATAAGGTAATAATCCAAGACATCCGCTCCATCCACACAGATGTGTGTACCATATGTTGGGAGCGTACAGCTGAGTGTCGGAGCATTGGATGCGATCATAAGACCATATCCTTTGTCAGACACGATCATAGGAAGTCGATCTGTACGTCCGATGTGTGAAATATAGCGGGCAGTTCCTTTGAGCGAAAGGGTTGCCCTGATTCCGCTTCCCATGGCAAGGAGAGTTTCCGTTTTTGCAAAGTCCAGATACAGTCTGGCGCGCGGATTTCCATAAGTTGGCTTCTCGAGAATGCGTGATTCGCGAGTTCGTTCTGCCAACAGAGGTTTCTTGTCTCCGGTCATGTAGGAAACGGCTCCCGTTGCTTTATCCACTTGAAGGTATATTTCTCGGGTTTTCATCTCTAGAAGCTTTGGTGCATCACGATATTTCCATTCTTGAAAATCTCCCGGATCGGTAACAAGCGGATGAATGTTTGCTAACGATTCCTCATCCTTTGCAAATGAAATGCGGAGGATATTGCTTGCGATCGGTCTGATCCGAAGCACACCATAGGTGCTCGGCAGATAAATGCCATTCGGTTGTTTGTTGATCCAGCGAATGGTTCGGTCGGATTTGACGTAACCCATTGGTCTCAGCAGATCGTTGGAGGGCATGGAGCCAAAGGAAAAATCATGCTGGGCAGCAAGTGCGCCGGCTTTTGGTCCGCTAGTCACGCCAAAGCTGCGTTCCGGAGCCGTTTTCGCAGTGCCGGCAGGTGTGAATTTTTTAGAGGATAGTAATTTCAGAGTATCTGTTCCTGCATTCTGATCCGGTCGTTTTACTCTGGAAACCACAATCGCAGGTTTTTTCGAAGCGGAATCGTCGAAAATCTGCGCCTGTTCTTTCTTTGCAGGCTCTGCAAGCAAGCCTGTCAGGTTCTCTGTATGCAATACACAAAGTTCATGGAGCGCTCGGGTTGCAGCAACATATAGAAGCTTTGCATGACCATCGTCTACCGGATAATCTTCACGAGACGGATCCAGGATCAAGACTGCATCAAATTCCAGACCTTTGGTATATTCTACAGGAAGGACCATCACTCCGTTTCCGAATTCAGCTGTTTCCAATGGATTATCCATCAGTTCGATCAATGGGCGGAGTTCATCTGCCGTGTGCTTGGCAGCAGTTTCGTCACGACAAATGATCGCAATGGTAGCCAACTCTTTTTCTTGCCATTTGTGACAGATTTCCGCTGCTTTTTCCCAGAGACCGTTTCGTTTCCGTGGATAACCATCAGAGGACTCAGAATATTTGTGGATCATCGGTTCCTCACCATGTCGGATGATCGGCTCCACAGGATACATGGAAAAGGTTCCATGCTGCAAGATCTTCGTCGCAAAATTTGAAATCTCCACGGTATTACGATAACTCTTCTTGAGGATTCCGAAACTGTCCATGGGATCCTTGATATAGAGTGCTTTCAATTCCTCCCAATCATTGAGGCCGTAGTCAAAATGAATGTTCTGGGACACGTCGCCCATGATGGTGTAGGTGCAGTCTTTAATACAAAATTTTAATGCGCTGTAAACCATCATGCCAAAGTCCTGAGCCTCGTCGATCACCACATGGTGGGCTTCGCTGATGACTTCGGTCTCCTTTACACGTTTATAAAGATAAGCGAGAGCCGCCAGGTCATATACATCAAACTCAGTTGTAGGAATATCGACTTCAAAACCGTTCACATTCTGTTCCAGCAAGAAATCATGATACAGATCGTAAATAGAGCCTTTCCAGGAGCGACCACCGTACCAGCCGTGGTACGATTTCAAAATCGCTTTCATTTCCGCTTCGGTGTAGGAAACTTCTTTTCCAAGGAATTCATCTTTGATCTTCGTTCTCAAACGTTCATTGAGCATATTGATCTTGCTCTGAATGGAGACGGTCGGATTTTCACGAATGTAACGTTCGATCGCCTCGGAGGACAAGAGAAGAACACGCGGTTCTGCATTTGTCTTTTCTTCATCGGACTCATAAATGGTCACGTTGCCTTCGCGCAGATCATGGACACCGGCTTTACCACCGACGATCCCTTCTACAAACTGACGACGGTTGAGATAGATTGGTTCACAGGAAATAGAGGCCTGCTCCAGCTTCTCACAGAATTTTTCTAGATCACGGAACCAGGAGAGCGTACCTTTGCATGCATTCCGCTTAGCAGCAGAACCGGTTTCATGTCCTTTTATGTGGTACTGTTTTGCATCCCAATCCTCATACAGAAGTCGCACGAACAACTGCTCCATGGTCATCTGCTTGATTCCATAGACATCCAGATCCGGAAGCACGCTGGTAATATAATTCAGCAAGATTCGGTTACTTCCTACGATATAAAAATCTTCCGGTTTAAACCGGTCAGCATAATTGTATAAAATATAAGAAATTCGATGCATGGCAACGGTCGTTTTACCGGAACCCGCCACACCCTGAACCAGGCAGTTATGGTACGGACTTTTTCGAATGATGTCGTTTTGTTCCTTTTGGATCGTTGCAACAATCTCACCCAGAACAGCCTGTTTATTTTTCGATAAATAACTGGTCAGCAGATCATCGTTGGCGATGACTTCCGTATCGAACATGTTCAGAAGCTTTCCATCAGCAATCTCATACGTTCTCTTTAATTTCAGATCGATCGGAAGCTCATGACCCTCCGGAGCGACATAACTGCATTTTCCCAGCCCATTTTCATAATAAACATTGGCCACAGGCGCACGCCAGTCGACGACGAGCGGATGCGTCGCATCCTTGGAAATACCACATTTTCCGATGTAAAATGCTTCATCAGTGTCCAATGTTTCATCGTAGAAATCAATACGTCCGAAATATGGTTTCTTCAGAGCACGGAGATTACGCTCCAGGGTTCGATTCTGGAAATCATACATAGTGTAAGTGTTTTCCAGCGTGTTGATCAATTCCGGGTTATCGTCGTGAAAATGCGCCTGCATATCATCGATATCCGTTCTCAATGCAGCCACTTCTTCTGCATAACGGTCTACATTTTTACGGATGATCTCCAGTGTCTCCTTCAAGTGCTGTTCTTCTGCCCGTCGCGTTTTGCCCGGGAGTTTCTTTTTTGTTGCATCACTACTCATGATTTCTCCTTTACTATACGGTTTGGCACTGTCGGCCCATCCCCTGCCGATACAGTATCGGTCAATTGGTTGTAGTAAGTTTATTGTACTAGAAAACTGGGAAATTACTAGACTTTTATTTTGTAATCTGATAAACTAGATAATGAAGTTTGTGCATATGATGTCCGGTGTCAGAATGGGAAATTTGACATCGGTTTTTTACTATTTAATAATAGGAGGGTACTTATGTTTCTTGCTAAAATGAACTACTTAGAGGTAGAAGAATACCTGAAAAAGAGCGATACCATCGTGATCCCGGTGGGCAGTCTGGAGAACCATGGAAAACATATGCCACTTGGCACAGACACCATGATCCCGGACAAGATCGCCGAGATTCTTGATCAGAAGACAGACCTGCTGATCGCTCCGACAATCAACTACGGAGCAACGGACGATCTGGTTGGTTTTGCAGGCACCATTTCCCTTGGAACAGAGGGACTGATCTCTCTGCTTCGTACCATCTGTGATCAGTTTTATCGATACGGTTTCCGTCATTTCATGATCCTCAACGGACATGGAGGCAACAGTGCAGCGATCCAGGCCGTGGCAATGCACATGTATCGCAAGGGCGCGTACATGGCAAACCTCAACTGGTGGCTGATGGCAGGTCAGATCAATCCGGAATGGGCAGGCGGACATGGCGGCGCAGAGGAAACAGCAGGTGTAATGGCAGTGGATCCGAGCCTCATCAAATACGAATACATCGATCTTCCGGAAGCGATCCGAAATGATGTTTCCGACGAAATCCCGTCCGGCGCATGGACAAGCGTGATCTACAAAGGCGTTTCCGTGCAGATCCCGCGTGAGATCAAAGACATTACAGACAACGGCTGGCTGGCACACGGCTTCAAGAATGATGCACCGCCGAAAGCGACTCCGGAGTGGGGCCGTGAGATGGTAGAGAAAGTTGCGGACTACATCGCGGACTTTGGTGCGGCGTTTGGAAGAGCACCGTTACCGGAGAGAGTGGAATAATACACAGAAAAAACTATCCAGAGAAATATCCGAATTGATGAGAAGGAGTATTTTGAGGATAGTTTTTTTCATGGTTAGAATGAATATAAGAAAATGAAAACAGAAGAACGGTTAAAAAATGCAGTCCAATCACGAAAGTTCGGTCGAAAAATGCAGATAAAATACAAAAGTTCGGTTGAAAAACGCAGACGAAACTGGAATTTTAAAGGGATCTGTGTTTAATCCGTCGTTCTCTGATACTCCAGTGTATACCCATTCGGATCAGAAAAGAAGAAAGAATACACCGGAAACTTCGGATGATGCTGTGGCGCACCTTTCAGTCCGATCACAGGGCGAGTTTGGATGGTTTCATACATGGCATCCACATCTGCAATAGTCGGAAGATTGAAGGAAATGCACTGTCCGGTGGCCATAGCACGTTCCGGACCATACTGTACAAACGCTAGATATCCGTAACCACAGTCAAACCAGACGGTGTTTCCAAGATCTTTGTAGATCGGAAGTTCTAAAACGGTAGTATAATATTCTTTGGTTTCGTTGATGTCCTTGCATGGAAAGAAAATAACGCTGGATTCTGGTTTCATGGGCTGGTGCTCCTTTCAGTGATATATATTCATTGTATAAAAAAAGTGAAAATGGGACAAGAGGGAACCGTTAAGATTACCTTGTGTATTTCGCTGAGATAACTTATAATCATTTCATGGCAAGTACAGATTCTGTAAGTTCTGCCGTTTCTCGAACCGTTTTGGTTCAATCTATAACATTTCAAGGCCGTATCGGCCAGAGATCTATTTTGAGTTTTCTGAAAGGAGGACGTGCTTATGAATGTATAATAGACATTAATTCACATCAGTAGTATTTTGCAACGCATTGACACACGTATAAATACGTGTTAATCTAAAGACAATAGGAGTAGAATGAAAACACAAGAACTGATAA
>JAZTZT010000191.1:0-17689 GCA_045637605.1 Pilosibacter sp. | reverse complement strand
CGGCACCATTCGATACCGCCCACAATATCCCTGGATGCCAGCAAAAGACCTGCCATTACCAGTTCTTTTACACCATTCTTGTTGGCGCCCGGTGTATTGAATACAACGATACCTTTTTCTGCACATTTATCTAACGGAATATTATTGACACCAGCTCCGGCTCGTGCGATCGCATGAAGACTGTCCGAAAGTTCCAATTCATGCATCGAAGCACTTCGCACTAAAATACCTTCTGCTTCTGCCGGCTCTGCAACCAGCACATATTCATCTGTCAAACGTTCAAGTCCACAATCCGCAATAGCATTTAAACAACAAATCTTTCTCATCCTGCTATGCCTCCTGTTTTCCGTATTTTGCTTCGAATTCTTTCATGAATTCTACTAATTTGGCAACGCCTTCCTCCGGCATCGCATTGTAAATGCTGGCTCTCATGCCACCCACGGATCGATGACCTTTCAGATTCACAAAACCGGCCGCATCAGCCTCTTTTACAAACAGGTCATCCATCTCCTTATCTCCTGTTACGAACGGAACATTCATAAGGGAGCGGTCTTTCGGAGCTACTGTTCCGTGGAATAACTTACTATTGTCAAGGAACTCGTAAAGAATTTTGGCCTTACGTTCATTTTTTTCTTTCATGGCCTCCAGGCCGCCCTGGTTTTTGATCCACTTAAATACTTTTCCGCAAATGTAAATTCCGTAGCACGGCGGCGTATTGTAAAGGGAGCCTGCATCTGCCTGAATCTTGTACTGAAGGATGGTTGGTGTCTCCGGAAGCACATCGTCTGTCAGTAAATCCTCACGGATGATCACAATGACCACACCCGCCGGTCCAATATTCTTCTGAACGCCGCCGTAGATCAGACCATACTTCTCCACATCCATCGGTTCTGATAAGAAACAAGAGGAAACATCGGAAACTAAGATTTTTCCTTTTGTATCCGGAAGTTCATGGAACTTGGTTCCATAAATCGTATTGTTCTCGCAAATGTAAACATAATCCGCATCTTCATCGATCGGAAGATCAGAGCAATCCGGAATGTAGCTGAATGTCTTATCTTCACTGGAAGCAAGCGCCACGGACTTGCCATACTTAAAAGCCTCTTTCCAAGCTCTCTTTGCCCACTGGCCGGTTATGATGTAGTTGCCGACACGATTTTTCATTAAGTTCAACGGAACGGCTGCAAACTGCTGGTGTGCGCCTCCCTGAAGGAATAATACTTTATAATTATCCGGAATCTGCAGCAGATCGCGCAGATCCTGTTCTGCAGTTTCTATGATTTCCTCGAATGGTTTGGAGCGATGGCTCATCTCCATCACAGACATTCCTGTTCCTTTATAATCCAGCATTTCTTCTGCTGCCTCTCTCAATACTTCCTCCGGAAGGACAGCCGGACCGGCCGAAAAATTATAAACTCTCATACTCGTTCCCCTTTCGCACTTTAATTTGATCGCGCATTAAATTATATAATTGCGCCTATCCTACCACAATTTTTATGCGAAAACAATAAAAAAGTGCAGGTTTTTTTGACAAATCCTACACTTTTCTTATCTTTAGATTCTTTCACAGATTAATTTACCCATTTCAACCGTTCCAACCTGCGTCATTCCGTCTGCCATAATGTCCACCGTACGATAACCATCTGCCAGTACTTTTCTCACCGCATCTTCGATCGCATCGGCCTCTTTATCCAGATCAAAGGAAAATCGGAGCATCATTGCAGCTGAAAGAATGGTTGCAATCGGGTTTGCAATGCCCTTTCCCGCAATGTCCGGGGCAGAACCATGACTCGGTTCGTACAGACCGAATTTTCCTTCATTGAGGCTGGCTGAGGACAACATTCCGATGGAGCCGGTGATCATGCTGGCCTCATCCGATAAAATGTCACCAAACATATTCTCAGTCAAAATCACATCAAACTGTCCCGGGTTCATGACAAGCTGCATCGCACAGTTGTCAACCAGCATATTCTCCAAGGTTACTTCCGGATAATCTTTGGCAACCTCTGCCACTACCTTTCTCCAGAGTCTGGAAGAATCCAGAACATTCGCTTTATCCACACTGGTTACTTTTTTCTTTCTCTTCATGGCAATATCGAATGCCTTCAACGCCACACGGCGAATCTCATTTTCATTATATACAAGAGTATCCGTCGCCTGCATCACACCGTTCACTTCTTCTGTATGGCGTTCTCCGAAATACAAGCCTCCTGTCAACTCACGTACAATGACCATGTCAAAGCCGTCCCCAATGATTTCCTTCTTCAGTGGGCATGCTTCGTCCAGTCCATCATATAAGTATGCCGGTCGAATGTTGGCAAATAAATTCAGCCCCTTACGGATTGCCAGAAGTCCCGCTTCCGGTCGCAGATTCGGCGCCACATCATACCAGCGAGAATTTCCCACATTGCCTCCTACAGCACCTAAGAGCACGGAATCACTGGCTTTTGCAGTAGCCAATGCCTCATCTGTCAGCGGAACACCATAAGTGTCAATGGAGATACCGCCCATCAATACCTCTTCATAATGAAATTTATGTCCGTATACTTCTCCTACACGGTCCAATACATTTTTCGCTTCGGTTACAATCTCCGGTCCGATACCGTCGCCTGAAATAGTTGCAATTCTATATTCCATGATGATTCCTCCGTTTTCATCGAGTATTCTAAAATCATCTTATCCTATTCGAACTCCTTTTGCAATTATAACCACTCATTCTGACTATATCGGTTTTCTATTCCTTTTATAACTTTAAGTTATTCCATCTTCGAATAAAAATCTCGCCCGGAACTCCGACCAAAAGAATCAGAGTCCTAGGCGAGATTGAAAGGTCAATAAAAGATGTAACAAAAACGCCCTCATGTAAGGACTTTCGGAGGTATCCTAAAAAAACAAAAAGAACGTTTTTGTTACGATGCAATCATAACATGAACGTCCTTTTCGCGCCCCACCTTTTCGGGTAGTTTTTTTCATGCACCCTACCCGTTCATTGATTTCGTACTATTTTTATGAAGTTCCGTCCAATAAGCATATTCGCTCTTTTTCGACATCTCCATGGCATTCTTCAATTCCACGCGATTTTTAATATTAAGCTTTTTATAAATATTGGCCAGATGATACTTGACTGTGTTTGGACTAATGAACAGCTGATCAGCAATCTCCTCATTTTTATAACCGAACGCTGCCAATCTTGCTACTGCCTGTTCCTTCTCTGTCAATGGTTCTTTAAACACCGACTCAGACATTACCGTACGGATCACTTCCAGTTTTATCGGATACTCTCTGGAAAATTTGCGATATCCCCTTATCGATGCTTCACCTAGTGGCTCGATCACCGGAATGAGGTTTTCCCCCAACGTAGGAAAAAACTCCGCTCCAAACATCCACAAGCGATCCGGAGCCAGCCTTTTGACTGCTTCGCTTAGGTATCTGACCGTACGTTCCTGATCTCCGATCTCACACCATGCACTGGCTTTGTACAGCCAAAGATAACTGTCATAGAGCATCATCTGGTCAAGTCCATAAAGCTTGGCTGCGATATCTACGCTGTTGATCACACGATAAAAATCCGCATCATATAACAAGTATTCTGTATAGGTAAGCCACACAAGCGGGAATGCAACATGGCTCACCCTGTCCTCCACGAGGCGATATCGTCCTTCGTCGGAAATGGCACCAAATTTACCATTTTGAATCCAACGTGGTACTCCGGACATCAGTCCCACGGACATCTGGATCTTACTCTTAATACACGCTGCAACTTCTCGGATCACACGGTCCTCATGATTCTGCATTCCGCAAATAAATGTAAAATACTGATTCCACATAACCGGATCACTAAGATGGATCGCCAGGCGGGCCTTATATTCTGCTACACAGATCTGGTCCATCACATTTCCACATTTTTTCGCACTTCCTTCTGCCTTCAAAAGAAAGCGCTGCGCTTTTTCAAATTCGGCACGGTAAAAGGCAAGCTGTGCATAGTACAATTGATCACACCGGCTGACACCTTCCAGCAGGGAATCGTAGAGCTCCATCATGCGCTCCAGTTTTTCTCCAATCTGATCTGCTGTCCCCGGCTCTTTTAGGAACATAAATAATGGCCCATATACTTCTGTATAAAAGCATGTGGCACATGAGACGACCTTTGAACGTCCTTTGATCAAACTTCTGGCTCTCTCCAGGTACGGGATCGCCTGATCCGGTTCCGGAAACCAACGCATGGACATTAACAGATTCCATTCACCTTCCAGCTCCGGAAACTGTTCTGTCTGATCCAGTTCCCTGCGCACCTCTTCCAGACGCCTGTCAAGCTCTGCTGCATCTCGTTCTTTCATACTCTGAAGCGCTCTTTTAAGTTGCGAAAAGAGTCCCTCATAACTGCACACAAACATACCCCTCTCTGTGCATAGTAAAATTAATACGTTCTCTTGCTTTATAATTCACTTGCAAACATATGTAAGTTTAATGTTTTAGATAAATATTCCAACATCTTCTGTCCGGCAATGCTGTTTCCCTTCTCATCAAGAGCAGGACCATAAATACCGATACCCATTCGTTTTTCAACAACTGCCAGGATACCTCCGCCAACACCACTCTTAGACGGGATTCCGACACGAACTGCAAACTCACCGGAACCATCATACATACCACATGTCAGCATGATCGATTTAACCAGTCTTACAGCTTCTGCATCCATCAGACGTACACCTGTCTCCGGATGTCTTCCTCCACTGGCCAGAACAAGTCCCAGATTTGCAAGACTTTCCGCTGTGATGCTTAAGGAACACATCTTGGTATAAAGTTTTAATGTCTCTTCTACATCATGTTCCAGGATTCCTTTACTCTGTAACAGATATGCGATCGCACGGTTTCTCGCACAGTGAGACATCTCAGATTCATATACAGTTTCATCCATTACGATCTTCTGATCCATGCAGACACGTCTCGCATACGCCAGCATATCCTCAAATGTAAAGTCTGCAACCAGATAACCGATGGTCGCCAGAGCACCTGCATTGATCATCGGGTTAAACGGTTTATTGCTTGCCATATCCAGCTTTAAAAGAGAGTCAAATGCATCTCCGGACGGTTCCATATTCATCTTTTCAAATACTTTTTCATATCCTAAACGTTCTAATGCAAATGCCAGAGAAATCACCTTTGAAATACTCTGAATTGTAAAACGTTTCTTCGTATCTCCTGCTGCATAACGATCCACAGATTTTGTGATAATACAAACACCAAGATCATTCTTATCTACTCGTGCAAGCTCCGGAATATAGGACGCACACTCGCCATATTCGATATATTGTTTTCCGATCTCCAGAGCTTCTTCTAATACTTTCTGCATTTTCATGCCCTCTTTCTATGTAAAAATAACCGGTCTTTTCCGTACCTTATATTATAGCATACACTTTTCATTCTGCATAGAAAAAAGACAGCCCGGAATGGAATTCCGGACTGCCAGATTTTTCAAATATGCTGTTGTCCAATTACGCAGCTTATTACTGTAAGAAGATAACACCACCCGGACCAAGCGGAAGGTTGAGTGTGTACCAAATGATAAGCTGTGCGATCCATACTACCGCGAAGGATGCGGAGAACGGGATCATGTTAGCGATGATAGTACCGATACCTACATTCTTATCGTACTTTCTAGCAAAGCTCAGTACGATCGGAAGGTATGTATATAACGGAGACAGCGGGTTTGTTAAGGAGTCACCGATACGGTAAACGATCTGTGCAAACGCCGGGTCATAACCTAATAACATCATTAACGGTACGAAGATCGGAGCAAGGATTGCCCACTTCGCAGATGCAGAACCGATAAGAAGGTTGATAAGACCTGTAAGTACGATAAGGCCAAGGCAAAGCGGAATACCAACAAGGCCAATACCCTCTAAGAACTCAGCGCCCTTGATAGCGATGATTGTACCAATCTTAGATACGGAGAAGAAGTTTGTGAAGATGGAGATGAAGAAGCACATGAATACATAGCTGCCCATCTCTGCGAAACCTGCACTGATGTCTTTCCATACGTCTTTATCGTTTTTGTACTTGCCTGTACCGATACCATAGAAGAGACCCGGTACAAACAGGAATAATGTTACTGTAAATACAATACCCTTGGAGAACGGGGAAGCACTTGCTGTGATGGAACCAGTCGCATCTGCAAGGATTGCTGTCGGTCCGAATACCGGAAGGGACAGAAGGAGAACGAGCACTAAGAGAACAAGTGTGGAGATTGCTGCCAGTTTAAGGCCCTTATTCTCTTCCGGAGTGAACTTTCTCTTTTCGCCGCCGAAATCAAATGCAGCAAGCTGCTCTTTGGAGATCGGGAAACGTTTGATTAAAACTTTCTCTACTAAAATAGTACCTGTGATTGTAAGGATGATACAAGATACCATTAAGAAGTACCAGTTGATCGCGATGGACTGCTGGTATGTCGGATCGATCATCTGAGCTGCCGGCTCTGTGAAACCGTATGCAAGAGCGTCAGAAAGACCAAGGATCATGTTCGCACAGAAACCAACGGCTACTGCTGCGATCGCTGTGTACATACCAAGGAGCGGATGACGACCTACGGACATGAATAAAACAGCTGCGAGCGGCGGGAAAATGATGTTACCAGCGTCGCCGGCGATGTTTAAGTTGATTCCGAGGAATACTACTGCAACTGTAACGATCCATCCCTTAGCGCCGCCAAGGCATTTCTCCATTACAGCAACAAGGAAACCACTCTTCTCAGCAAGAGAGGAACCTACAACAGCTACCAGTACCATACCGAGCGGTGCGAAACCGGAGAAGTTTGTGATTACGTTAGACCAGAGGTACTGAATACCTGCTACGGACATTAAGTTGAAGATTTCAACTGTAGCTCCGTCTGCCGGGTTCACAGCGCTGAAACCAATTGCGCTAAGAATTGCAGAAAGAACCATAACGATAACTGCCAGACCGAGGAACATAGTGATCGGATCCGGTAATTTGTTACCGATGCGCTCAACAGTATCTAAGAACTTGTCGAACCCACTTTTCTTTACTTTTGTGTTCTCACTCATAGTAAAAACTCCTTTGTGATTTTTTATAATAATCGTTCTTTAATAATAACGACGATTATTCATTTAAACGCGGTTTTACTTCCTTCGGGATCGGACACTCGTAAACGCCGCCAGTCTCTGCCATCCACTCTTCGCGGGCTTTTGCAAGAAGTTCCTGATCCTCGAACAGACGGATGCCTGTCATCGCAAGAACCTTACCTGCTGTTAACATACCTTTGTGTGCCATCGGTGTGTTGCCGTGAGCAGTGAACTGCCATGTGTGGGAAGCAGTGCCAAGTGTGGAAGTTGCCATTGTTAACTGAGCAGTCGGCATTACATAGCTTGCATCACCAACGTCAGTGGAACCTGCCATCGGAGCTCCATGCCAGTCAAGCGGAAGGATAGAAGTATGGATCGGATGTTCCAGAACCTCATCCAGCTTATCTGCACCGAACATCTTGCGGAAGTTTGCTTTCTTCGCCTCTAACTCGGACTCTGTGGAAGTCTCCAGTAAGAACTTTCTTGCCATTGCAAAATCATCCTCATCGTACTCCGGAGCACCAACTTCGTTCATGTACTCATGCATAACGGTTGTAAGCGCCTTGTTCGGAATATAATCGGAAAGACCTGCGTAAAGCTCGTAAGTCATCTCTGTGCCTGTCATCTTCGCTGCACCTTCTGCAACGTCAATCACACGCTTGTAGATTTCCTGTACCTGCCAGGACTTTGGAGCACGTACGAAGTAATGTACACAGCTGCGTCCCTGTACTACGTTCGGAGCGATGCCTCCAACGTCACGGTATGCATAATGGATTCTTGCTTCCGGAATGATGTGCTCTCTTAAGTAGTTTACGCCTACGCTCATAAGCTCTGCTGCATCAAGAGCGGAACGTCCCTGCTCCGGAGCCGCTGCTGCGTGGGCAGTTACACCTTTGAAACGGAAGAATACGCTGACATTTGCCAGAGTGGAAACTGTCCAAGCCTCATTGACAGCCATCGGATGCCATGTAAGAGCTGCATCAACGCCATCGAAAATACCGTCACGGGCCATAATAGTCTTACCATTGCCTTTTTCTTCACTCGGACAACCAAATAAAACAACTGTACCCTTGCCCGGATTCTCCTCCAGATACTTCTTCATAGCAAGAGCTGCTGCAAATGTACCTGCACCTAAAAGGTTGTGGCCACATCCGTGTCCATCCGGATTCGGATCTTCCGGTCTCGGTTTGCGTTCTGTGCATCCGCCGATCTGAGAAAGCTCCGGAAGTGCATCATACTCTGCAAGGAGACCGATCACCGGTTTTCCCTCGCCATATGTAGCCTTGAATGCTGTCGGCATTCCTGCGAGCCCCATCTCAACCTGGAATCCCTCTTCTTTTAACACCTTCTCATACAGGTCTGCTGTTTTGAACTCATGGAAACCAATCTCTGCAAAATCAAAAATCTGGTCGCTAACATTTACGATCAGATCCTTCTTCTCTTCGATTGCCTGGGTAACAAAGTGTTTCATCGTCATGTTATCCTCCTTCGTAAACTTTTTGTTAAGAAACATGCATTGTTTTTATTTTAGCACATTTATATATTTTGTCAATGTCAATCCCTATACACCATGGTACATTTGTGCATTTTTACATAATTTGCTCAATAAACTCCATCCGTCTCTCCTGCTGTCGTTCCAAGCTGAGTATTTTCTCCGTCTGTCTGGCAGGAACCCAGGCTTTGTTTGCATTATAGTAAAAATTAATCTGCTTCCAGTATTTTTCCGGATATAAAAACAGATAATAAAGACATTCTTGCTCTGCTCGTGTCATGGGAAGTATGCGTTCATATGCTTCCAGCATTCTGCTTCCCAGAACCGAATCCCAGTCATGCTTTTCCATCACCTTTCGTGTGAAATAATATAAATCCTCCACCTGAAGTCCCAGATGCATTTTATTAAACTCCGTCACTGCCACATAATCATTTCCAATCAGAATATGATGCTGATTCAATTCGCCGTGACAGACAAAATAATTTTGTTCAATAGATTCGCCTGCCTGCTCAAATACACTCCTCATTCCCTGACAGGCCTGGACCGCCTGATCATAAAACCGGTCATAGCTTCCGATCACCGTCAGTTCAAATTCATTTTTCTTCCTTTTTCCACGGATAAATGTTCTGGCTTTTCGTAATTCACGGTTATGCTTCTCCATGGCTTCGTAAAGCGGCGGTGAGATCATAGATTTTAAGTTCCACTCTTCTCTGTTTTCCACCTGGCGAAGTGATCTGTGCAAAATCGCGATCTGGCGAACTGCCGACAGAATTTCCTGACTGTCTTTGAGGTCACATTCACGGTCGGAAAACCAGTTTTTCACCAGGTATCTGGTTCCATCTTCTGCTGTCGAGATTAATTCATGTTCCAGATTCCGCACATACTGGTCTACACGAAGTGCTCCGGCATCCTTCATGGTATCGAGGACAGCCTCTTCAAATTCCAGCCTTTTCGCACTCCCTTTATATTCCTTTAATAGTTTCAGCCCTTGATCCGTTTCAAAAATCCATGAACCGCGCCCTTTTCTCACGCTGCTCACTTCTAATTCATATGTTCTAACGATTTCTGCTCCCCAGTCGATCACCCACGTCTCCTCCATATTCCTCATTTTTCCTTAAAGCTAATTCCAGAATATGAAAAAGCAGACAAAATTATGAACTAATTTTGTCTGCCAGTTTTTCCAGCAAGGTATCTTTATGATTCAGTTCCGGATGTTCTAATACAAGGTCCAGTAACCACGCAAGAGTTTCACCCAGTTTCTTTCCTTTTTCCACACCTGCTGCCATCAGGTCTCCACCATTCACAGCCAGCATTTTCAAAGAAATGCAATCTCCGTCCGCTTCGATCTCTCTCCAGAGGTTGCGAATTTCTTCTATATTACTGTCACCGTCCAGTTCTTTCAGATACAAACAGCCTTCAAACTGATAGCGGCTCATCTTGCTCAAAAATCTTCGGATCTGTGGTTTCTCCGGAGCCAGCGGTGTCTGTGCTGCTTCCACCATGATCCTGCCATTATCGATGGTTTCGTTGTCCAGTTTTAATCCTTTTAAAATCGCACGGATTTTGACCGGTTCCATATGGCGTAAAAATCCTGCCCAGCGGATGGATTTTTCCTTGGGAAGTGTTTTTATCTTTGCAATGCTTTCCGCACATTCTTTCGTAAACACTTCACCAAAGTCACCTGTCACATACGGACAGATTCCGGTCGCATCGACCATCATCATTTTCTCCGGATAATCGGAGAGCAATAACTTAGTTAACTCCACCTGAATCCGCTCTTTGCTGACATTTTTCAGGTTCGGTGCGATCTCTGCGATTGCCTTGTAAGTTTCTTCTTCAATTTTAAATCCAAGCTGCGCTGCAAAACGGATGGCACGAAGGATTCGAAGGGCATCCTCTGTGAATCGGTCATGGGCCAGTCCCACACAACGGATCACTCGATTTGCCAGGTCGTCCATTCCGCCAAACTCGTCCACGATCTCAGTTTCATGGCTGTATGCCATAGCATTGATCGTAAAATCACGGCGTTTTAAATCTTCTTTTAAATTCGAAGTGAATTCCACCGACTCCGGATGACGGCCATCATGGTACTCGCCGTCAATACGGTAGGTGGTCACTTCATAACCATTTCTATTTTTAATGATCGTCACGGTTCCGTGCTGAAGTCCGGTATCTACGGTCTTTCCGAAAATCCCTTTTACCTCTTCCGGTTTTGCAGAAGTTGTAATGTCCCAGTCACCAGGCTCGCGTCCAAGAAGCGTATCACGAACACAACCACCGACTGCAAACGCTTCAAAACCATGGTCTCTTATTTTTCCAATGATCCATTCCACATCACGTGGCATTTCGATCCGCATCTGTTCACACTCCTTTTCTTATACTCCGCCCAATCGTTTAAACGCCGGAATGAGGCGCTTCGCCAGCATCGCTGCCAGGATGCAAAGTACAAAGTCTTCACCGACAGTCAGAAGAAAACAGTTTACAAATACTACCTTCCAGCTAACTGCCACATTCAGCACAAAATTGCTGCACACATAAAAATATATCATACCACAGGCATAGTCTGCAACCAGTCCCCAAAATGCGGCAAACAGCAGCCAGCCAAAGGTTCGTTTTCGAATTTTCTCATAGACTTTTCCGACGAGATATGCTCCGACAGCAAATCCGATCAGAAATCCAAAGGTCGGTTTCAGTAAATAAGACAGACCTCCGCCGGATGCGAAGACCGGGATACCGCAAAGACCGATGATCAGATAGGTGCTGACAGTTGCCAACGCACGTCGCGCACCAAGAAGTAAGCCGGCGAGCAGCACAAAGAAAAACTGCAAGGTAAAATGCATTGGTACAGGCTGCACCGGAATTGTAATTTTGATAAATGCTCCAACAGCGATCAGGGCTGCAAACAGACCGCAGAACGCCAAGTCACGAATCGTCCATGTTGTACGGTTCATATAATTCCCTTCTAACGTACTCCATCTCTATGATGGAAAAGCCGGGCGGAGTTTGTGAGCCGCCCGGCACTGTATATTTCTTCCGTTTAATAAATTAATAAGCTTTGCCCCAGTAAACCATCTTCTGAGCCGGTTTTCCACAAACGATACATGTATCGCCGAGATTCTCCTGAGCGAACGGCATACATCTGGATGTTACGCCAACTTCCTCTTTCAGCTTGTTTTCGCACTCCTGACAGCCGCACCACATTGCACGGATGAAGCCCGGTTTGTTGTCTGCGATATCTTTCATTTCTTCCATGTTGTGAGCATCGAATGTATGCTCCTCGCGGTGCTGTCTTGCGCGCTCTAACATGTCTTTCTGGATTGTCTCTAAGAGCTCTGCAACTTTCTCTTCAATCTCAGCTAACGCAACTGTGATCTTCTCGTGTGTATCACGACGAACGAGAACTGCCTGACCTGCCTCGATGTCCTTCGGTCCTAACTCAACACGAACCGGGATACCGCGCATCTCGGACTCACTGAACTTCCAGCCCGGGCTCTTATCGGAATCGTCAACTTTTACGCGGAAGTTGGAGAGGACACTCTTCACTTCATATGCTTTATCAAGGACGCCTTCCTGATTCTGGCGGATCGGAACGATCACAACCTGAGTCGGAGCTACCATCGGCGGTAATACAAGACCGTTGTTGTCACCGTGTACCATGATGATCGCACCAATGAGACGTGTTGTCATACCCCAGGATGTCTGGTGTACATGTTTTAACTGGTTGTCTTTATCGGAGAACTGGATTCCGAATGCTTTCGCGAAACCGTCACCGAAGTTGTGAGATGTACCGGACTGAAGAGCCTTACCGTCATGCATAAGAGCCTCGATTGTGTAAGTAGCTTCTGCACCTGCAAATTTCTCTTTCTCTGTCTTCTGACCGCGAACAACCGGAATTGCAAGAACTTCCTCACAGAAATCTGCATATACGTTTAACATCTGGATTGTTCTCTCCTGAGCTTCCTCAGCAGTTGCATGAGCTGTGTGGCCCTCCTGCCATAAGAACTCTCTGGAACGAAGGAACGGTCTTGTTGTCTTCTCCCAACGAACTACAGAACACCACTGATTGTATAATCACGGAAGAACACGGTAGGACTGGATATCTTTTGCATAGAAATCACAGAACAGTGTCTCAGATGTCGGACGTACGCACATACGCTCCTGTAACGGCTCAAGACCACCGTGTGTTACCCATGCAACTTCCGGTGCGAAACCTTCTACATGATCTTTCTCTTTCTGGAGAAGACTCTCCGGAATAAACATCGGCATGTAAACGTTTTTAACACCTGTCGCTTTAAATCTTCTGTCTAACTCATTCTGGATATTCTCCCAGATCGCATATCCGTCCGGTTTGATCACCATGCAGCCTTTAACGCTTGCATAGTCACATAACTCCGCTTTCTTTACAACGTCTGTGTACCACTGCGCGAAATCCACTTCCATGGAAGTGATCGCTTCGACCATTTTTTTGTCCTTTGCCATGACTTTATCTCCTTTTGCTTAATATAAACGAAAAGGCTGACGTTCCCAATACAGGGACCGTCAGCCGGCGTTACCACCCAAATTAGCTCCCACCTCACATGGGAACTCTCCTCATATTCCTTTAACGCAGGATTACGTTGTGTTTCTTGTCCTTGTACGCCTTTTCAATCTGCCCCGACATCGCAAGACCAATCACACAAAGCTCCGAGGCCGGTTCAACTGTCTGCGCACATGGAAAGTCACACCAAATCTTTCCTCTCTGAAATGCCGCTCAACGCTTACTTTTCCTCTTCATCGCTGAATTTCTTTATGGCTCATATACTGAGGATTTTACGTCTTTTCAGAACATTTGTCAAGACTCTTTCTAGAAGCACTTCTCCAGCACGTCTTTGTCCAATCCATGTTTGCAGGTAAGCTCGCCCACCAGGAAATATGCGATACCACCAAACAAAATGCCCCATACAACTGCATTGATCCCCAGTACGGTAATCTTAAAGTGATAGCTGATCACATACACCAGTACACCGATCAGCGTAGATGCGATCGCTGCTTTATCATTTCCTTTTTTATAGAAGATACCGCCAACGATCGGCCAGAAGAAGCAAGACTCCAGACCGCCCATGGCAAATAAATTGATAAAGAAAATGATATCCGGCGGTGTCAATGTCATCACAAATACCAGAACTCCAAGAAGTAAAGTCACTGCCAAACTGGACTTGGACAGGTTCTTCTGAAAACTTTCCTTTTTCACCGGATCATTTTTCACGATGTATGTACCCCACAGATCCTTTACGATCGATGCAGAGGCAAGGATCAAAAGAGAGGAAACCGTTGACATCACGGCTGCCATCGGAGCAGCAAGGAATAAACCGGCTGCGCCAACCGGCATGATCTGCTGAATAATAGTCGGAATAAAATAGTCCGTAGATGCAAAGGTCTGACCGCCGGTCAAAGCACCTGCCCACACACCTGCGGTGTGCATACCGATCATCAGAACACCGACCACGATTGTTCCGATCAGCATCGCACTGTGACAGCTCTTTGTATCTTTAAAGCCCATACCGCGGACAGCTGTCTGCGGGAGACCCATAACACCGATGCCAACCAATACCCAGAAAGAAAGCAGAGCTCCCGGTGTATATCCGGTGCCCGTCAGATCATCCCATCCCGGTAAGGACGTATCCAGTGCCACACTCATGGCCTCAAAGCTTCCAATATTACAAATTACATAAAAAACAAATAAAAAAGTTCCGATCAACATCACGATACCCTGAATCGTATCTGTGACTACGACAGCTGTAAATCCGCCGAATGCAGTGTATACAATCACTACCACAGCGAAAATCGCCAACGCTGCCCAATATGGAAGTCCGGTTACTGACTCGATCAAAGTTGCACCACCGATGAACTGTGCGATCATCTGTGTCACGAAAAATACCAACATTAAAAGTGTGGTAAGGATCACAAGCGCGTCCGACTTGTAACGTGCCTTCAAATATCCTGCTACGGTTACTGCACCTGTTTTTCTGGATACAATGGCAAACTTCTTACCGAGTACGCCCAGTGTCAAAAACGCTGCACCAATCTGTACACCACTGACCCACGCCTGACTGAAACCATAGGTAAGACCAGCTGCGCCAGGTCCACTGACGAAAGAGCTCACGCTTGTATAAGTCGCAACCGTCGTCATCGCGAGAACGAAACCGCTCATTCCTCTGGAGCCGATAAAATACTTCTTCTCGAAGTTCATGGAACTTTTCTTATCCTCACGTTTACTGGCAAGCATACCGATTCCGGCATTTACGATCAGATAAACCACAAGGATAGCCAACATTATCATCTGATTCTGTGTCATCATTGAGTACCGCCTTTCTCCGCCTCATCAGACGCTTCTTCGCCCAGATCAAAATCCACGAATACATTCTTCAGCAGAATTATGACTCCGACTACGGATATCACAAACGCACCGATTGTACTCACGAAGAACCAAAGCGGCATACCAAATACAAGAAAATCAATGCCATTGAGCGCAAAAGCAGTACTAATGTGCCATGCTGCCACAATTGCAAAAAGAATCAGCGTTGCCTTCATTTCCTTCAGGATCTGCTGATGCTTTTCAGCATCGGTCATTTTTTTCATTTGGATTCCTCCTATTAAATTAAAAAATTCCGGCAGTTGCACTCCTCTGATATGCACTGCCGAAATTATGGTATCATATTACAATCTCAAATGCAAAAACATTTTTGATTGCACTAAATTTTATGCGTTTTTTTGATATTTTTTTAACAACCCTTAGTCTTGTTTCTGTCTTGCGTATAACGCCACACCGGAGATTACCACCAGCGCACCTAAGATCTGAGTCACACCCGGGATCTCACCAAACAGCCACACTGCATTGGAAGCCGCAAAAACCGGACCTGCCAGCTTTACTGTACTTACATAAGTCGGTTTCAGGTACTTTAATGCCCAGCTGTATACCGTATGTCCCATCAGGTTACAGAACACTGCAAGGCAAAGTGCAAAGAACCAGTTGATCGGCTCATAGCCAAACATCGGAGTTCCTGTCGCAACGGTAATGCCTACCAGTGTGAAGAAACTTGCAATATAAAGTACATATGTATAAGCAGTTGTACTGATCCTTGCACGCTGTCTTGTACCGATCAGAGTGTACACTGCCATCAGGATCGCTGCCAGAACAGCCAGGAAATCACCAAACAATCCGCCATGGCCGCCACTCTGGTCTGCCATCGCAATGATCACAGAACCAATCAATGCAACACCGATCGCAAGGAACTCTCCTTTTTTCAGACGCTTTCCAAAGAATAAAATATAACCGATCGCTGCAAAGATTACCTCTGTGTTGCAAAGTACTGTGGAACTTGCAACAGTTGTAAATCGCAGGGACTCAAACCATGTAAACAGATGGAACGCGAAGAACACACCTGCCAATGCACTCCAGAGCAGATCCTTCTTGCTCATAGTGAGAACTTCTTCTCGCATTTCCTTTTTCAAAAATACATACGGAGTTAACAGAAGAACTGCCATAAACAGACGATAGGTCGCTGTCACACAGCTCGGGGTCGTCATCGATTTTACAAACGCCGACGACAGAGAACAGCTAAATACGCCGGCCAATAAGATCAATTTCGGAATTCTGTTGGAATTCGCTTCTAAATTCATACTTTTACCTCTCTTTTGTACGCGGAACACGCACGGTATTACTTTTCCATCTTCCCTATCTTAATACTCGTTCAAAATAAAGTCAATGCAATTCCTCATTCCAATAAAACGCGACCATGTCCTCAATAATCAGCAAGCCCACCGGTCCCAACAAAAAACCAATCAATCCAAACAACTGAATCCCCACATACATCGATATCAGTGTTTCAATCGGAGACAATCCAACCTTCTCACCCATGATCCTGGCTTCCAGCATCTGCCTCAACACATACGCAAGTCCAAACATCAAAAGCAAAACGACTCCGGCAAACCACTTCTTCTGTATGCAAAGAACGATCCCCCAAGGTACCAAAATAATCCCGGCCCCCACAAACGGAAGAGCATCCAGCACTCCGACTCCGATTCCCAACAGAAGCGCGTATTCGTTTCCTATTAATAATAATCCCAGTGTAAACAACACACTATTCACACTAAGGATCACCATCTCTGTCTTGATCCATGCACCGACCGCCGTTCCGACTCTCCGCCCAACAATAGCAATCTCTCGATGAAACATAGACTGACTCTTCTTCTCTCGGATTCCTTCCATTTCACGCAAAAACATCAACGTCGCGATCACAAAAATGACCAGAAAAATGATCCCTTCCCCCAGCCAGGTAATCACATTCATCGAATTATTCACAATCGTAGGGATTGTCGCCTCCAGCATACTCCAAAATCCGGACAATCTCACTTCCAGTCGGGAAAGCCACCGAGGAAGAATCTCTGTAAATCGCTCTAACTGCGCAAACAAACGACTTCCGATCCAATATATCAAAACTCCAAGTCCAGTAAATAAAGTAAGCAATTCCACTGCCCCCATCCACAAGACCAAGGATGAAAACCTGTGAATTTTCCCTCTCGAAATCTTTTGCTCCAAATATCTGACAGATGGCCGCATCCACGATGCCACTCCGTAGGCACACAAAAAGGGAACCACGAGAGGCAGAAGGTATCGGAATCCCCAATATACTGCCCCCGTAATTCCCAATATAAATAAAGTTTTCTTCAGTTTCCTAACCGGATTAACCATGGACTCACCCGCTTCTTGATTTGTACTTCCTTTGTACAACATCTAGTATGGGCTAAAATCCTGCTCTTATTCGCGCCACAGATTCCATTTTTGCCCTGTTGGATCAATCATCTGAAAACTTTAAACAAATTTTCGAAATGCTCCGCCGGATGGCTGAATGGAAAACTCCATACGCTTTTTCGTTGTCGGATGATCAAATGCCAGAGAAACCGCACAAAGAGCCAGCGGTGTCTGACGCACCTTCTTTTCCGCCACCGCCTGGTTGTATCTTCCGTCTCCGTAAAGAGGAAGTCCATGGCTTGCAAACTGCACACGGATCTGGTGATGGCGCCCTGTGAGAAGATGAATCCTAAGTCGGAGGCCAAGCGGTCTTAGGAAGACAAATCC
>JAZTZT010000190.1:0-8383 GCA_045637605.1 Pilosibacter sp. | reverse complement strand
AGCACTAGAGGCAGAGCAAAAAGCGAGAGAAGCGAAAAAGCAATTCGCAATGGACTGTCTTGAGGAGTATGCAGAATTTGTACCGATGTTCCAGCTTATGGACGAAACAGCCAAGGTTCTCAGAAGCAAGCGTATGGCTCGCGGTGCAGTAGACTTTGATTTTCCGGAGTGTAAGATTGTTCTGGATGAAAAAGGCCGTCCGAAGGAGATCAAGCCGTACGAACGTAATGATGCAAATATGCTCATCGAAGATTTCATGCTTGCGGCCAATGAAACAGTGGCAGAAGATTATTTCTGGCAGCAGATCCCATTCTTGTATCGTACCCATGAAAAGCCGGATGAGGAGAAAATCAAACGTTTTGGCATTCTGATCAATAACTTTGGATATTCTATCCGTTTACAGAATGGCGAACTTCATCCAAAGGAAATGCAGAAACTGCTCGCAAAAGTAGCAGGAACACCGGAAGAAGCACTGTTATCCAGACTGGCACTTCGTTCCATGAAACAGGCAAAATATTCAACGGAATGTGTCGGTCATTTTGGTCTGGCAGCGAAGTATTATACTCATTTCACATCACCGATCCGCCGTTATCCGGATCTTCAGATCCACCGGATCATCAAGGAAAACCTGCATGGAAATCTGACACAAAAGAGACTGTCCCATTACGATAAGATGCTTCCGGAGGTTTCCATTTGGACCTCTTCCAGAGAACGTCTGGCAGAAGAAGCAGAGCGTGAGACAGATAAGGCAAAGAAGGTTCAATACATGGAGCGTAGAGTCGGAGAGATTTATGACGGCGTGATTTCCGGAATGAGCAACTATGGTTTTTATGTAGAGCTTCCAAACACGATAGAAGGAATGGTAAGAGTTTCTGAGTTAAACGGAGATTACTATGTCTTTGATGAGGATCGCTATGAGCTGATAGGAGAAAGAACAAGAAGAAAATTCAAGCTCGGCCAACAGATTCGCATTCAGGTAGTCGGTGTAGATCGTTATATGAAGACAATCGATTTTCTTCCGGTCAAGAATTTTTAAAACGCTTGTAATTTATCACGGCAGGCTGTAAAATAATCCTACAGTCTGCCGTGTAAAAAGGAGAAAGATATGGCAAAAAGCGGAGTAAAACTAATCGCAAATAACAAAAAAGCTTTTTTTGATTACTTTATCGATGAAAAATACGAATGTGGTATCTCTCTTGCCGGTACAGAAGTAAAATCACTCCGTATGGGTAAGTGCAGCGTCAAGGAATCCTTTGTGCGTATTATCAATGACGAAGTAATGATCTTAGGTATGCACATCAGTCCATATGAAAAGGGAAATATCTTCAATAAGGATCCGCTTAGAGATCGTAAGCTTTTGATGCATCGTCATGAGATCAACAAACTAAAAGGCAAGATTCAGGAAAAGGGATACACCCTGGTTCCACTTCAGGTTTATTTTAAGGGAAGTCTTGTGAAGGTAGAGATCGGTCTTGCAAGAGGTAAGAAACTCTATGATAAGCGTGCAGATATTGCAAAGAAAGATCAGCGAAGAGAGCTGGAGAAAGATTTTAAAGTAAAGAATTTGTATTAAAAGCAGTTGTTAATGGTATTTTGTGTCAGTTCTGTAAGGAAAATGTAAGTCGCAACGCCTTGACTTTGCAGAGACGAAATGCTATGATTAAGTACGCTCAGAAGAGATTCTGACAACACGGTTTCGCGCAGTCGTGCGCAATTGCTCCTCAGAGGGCGGCCAGTAAGGGCTTGTACTGGTTTCGACGGGGGCTATGAAGCTGGTGAAGCTATCCGCATGCAATGCGTTAAATGGCAAACTAAAAATAAACGCTAACAACGAATTAGCATACGCTGCCTAATTTAGGCGCTGTCGGCCCGGTATGACCTGCAATATCGGTAACCGGCATCATTAAAAGCAGGAAACGACACGTGCAAAGCTTTGCGCACGCGGGCGTATCATGAAGCTACCAAACGTATCAGGGTGTCTGCTCTCGGGTACGGGAGGGAATTCTAAATAACAGACTATGATAGTAGAAGAACAGGGGATTGGTTTTCGGACAGGGGTTCAACTCCCCTCAGGTCCATCAAAAAAGGTCAGCACTCATCTGAGTACTGACCTTTTTGTTTGTTATTATTAAAATTAAAGTTCGAACTCAACTTTTTCGTCTTCACGCTCGCGAACCATCTGCCAGATCAGGTCATGCATCCACTTAACAGTTTCTTCAAGTTTATTATTTTCATCGCGAAGGCGTGCGATCTCCTGCTCCAGAGAAGCGATGGTTTTCTGCCATTCACCAATAATAATCTCATTTTCCTGTGCTGTCATATTCTCGTTTGCCATATGTAGAACCTCCCATGAAACGTATTATGCTCTAGTATAGCATTATTAGATATTTCTGTCCAGTAAAGTATTTTGTCAGAAGTATTTTGTTGTAAATAGAAAAATCCGGGATTGATTCGTGACAATCTTTGAGATATAATGACAGTTAAGTGATTTTTGCGAAAGAGGTGTAACAATGGAATTAGCAAGAGAAGATGCTCTGTATGTGGTTAAAGCCTGTGTAACAGAGGAAAAACTTCTCCGTCTGGAGCGTGGCACCAGAGTACTCGGATTTCAGAATGGTGCAAAGAAGATATTGTCTATTTTTGGTGTGATCGCTCTGATCTGTCTGGTGGTAAAAGGGTTATTTGAGGGCATGGTTGCTTTGATACTTGCTGCGATCGGCGGAGCGATGCTTTTGATCTTTATGGCCGGAACTTATGCACTTGCAAAGGGATGGGCCGGAACAAAGCGTGATATCAAAAAGAAGTACAATGAAAATAAAGCAGAGTACAAGAAAGAAAAGGAAGTTTATTTCTTTGAAGACCACTATGAGGTGGTTGGCGAATTTGAACATTCCAGACTGGAATACAAAAATATCGGCCGTATGTTAGACATGTCCGGAATGCTGGTATTTTTGGAAAAGGGTGATGTTGTGCGATTCTTTCTGAAGGAAGAAGTGAAAAAAGGAAATGCCACAGAACTGGCCGGTTTCCTGGAAAGGATGAGCGAGACGAAGATGGAATACGTCTCTGTAAAGTAAGATCATGGAAAAGAAATTTACAGCAACTATGACATTTAATGAAAATGTCTTTTATCATCGTGCTTTGGTATCCAGTCCGGATCATGCAAAACCGGTGAAAAAATCATTTCTGGGAGATTTGGATTTTTCGGATGTGTTAATGAGTTTTCTGGCGTTTGGGTTTTATTTTCTTGCAACCGGCGGAGTAGATTTACCAAATCGTATTTTCCAGTCGGTAATTGCATGGATTCTATTCCTTACCGTAATGCGCAGTCTGAATCGTATGAGAAAAAGTTCAAAAGAGCCTGCAAGATCTGAAACCGCTTTAAAACGTGTGGCAAAGTCTGATCTTGGAGCATCCGGGCAGGATGGAGAGGAATGTACAGTCACATTCGGAGTGAACAGTTTTCTGGTGGAAAGCCCGGGTATCGTGAGCGAATACAAGTACGATGGAGTAACCAGGATCAAAGAAACAGATGAGTTTTTTATGATCTTTAAGAGTCGTCTGACCATTATTCCGGTGGAAAAAGCCGGAGTAGAAGAAGGGGCTGTGGATGAACTCCGCGAATTCCTGGAAGAGGCATGTGGACTGGCAGTAGAAAAAACTGCGACTATCGCCTAAGAATTAAGTTTAGAAGTACGGGGGAATAAGTACAATGGGAATTAAAATTAAAAAATTTGATAAGCCTCAGTCTCAGAAGCTGAAACCGATCAAGGTACAGTATTTACTGGCTGTTCCGTTGGTTGGTATTGTAAATATATTTACAATGCTTAGTTTTTTCTTTAATTCGTCTACGGACGGGATGATCGGAGCAAAGGTGTTTTTTATTGTCTGTGCTTTGATCGGAGCAGGTTTTGCAATCTGGTCATGGTATTGGAACGTCATTTCTGACAGCAAGAGAATTGTGGTAAATCCAATCTTTGGAAGAGTAAAAGAGGTTAATTACGACAAGATCAAAAAAATTGAAGTTCACAAAAAGAAAAAACGTGACAGCATGGTGTACTATTCTGTCATCGGTATGGACGATAAGATCATCGTGAAGATCTACCCAATCATGAAAAACAGCGGAGAACTGTTCAATCGCTTAAGTCAGATGAATATCAAGGTGGAAGAATTCAAAGACGCTTAAAGAATGTGACTTGAAGATTTGCGCATACTACTTATTGAATCATTCAATTTAGGAGGTATGCGAGATGACAAGACTGGATTGCACAGTTTCAACATGTGTTCATAATGCAGAAAAATGCTGTTGTAAGAGTGGTATTTTTGTGGAGGGTGCAGAGGCAAAAACAAGACGCGATACGTATTGCGGAAGTTTTGAAGAAAATAAAGGAAATTTTTTCAAAAATATTTTTAAGACACCGGAATCCAAGCTTCACATAGAATGTGATGTTGTTAAATGCCTATACAACGATGATCATATGTGCCGAGCAGAGAAGATTACGATCACGGGTGACGGAGCAAGATCTGTCGGACAGACCGAATGCGGAAGTTTCCGTGAACGCAGCTAGAAGAGAAGCGATCAGACAGTCACGAAGCGGTGACTGTCTGATTTTAAAAAGAAAATCAAAAAAGAAGAATAAAAACAGTTGACAAAACTTGGCGGATGTGATAAATTAATTGAGGTTGTGAGAACAACTACTACAGGAAAGCAGGTTATCCGCCTCACCTCGGCACGAGTAAGTGACCCGGGTTCATAAACGTTGGTTATTATCATGCAGCAGCATGCGAGACCGATGCAGTTAATGAGCGGATAGTTTACTATCGGCTTTTTTGTTTTGCCAAAGGTTTTAGCACTATGAGTATGGAGGTGTACGGCTATTAGCGAGTTAATGATTAACGAACAGATTCGTGATAAAGAAGTTCGTTTGATTGGAGAAAATGGAGAGCAGCTGGGTATCATGTCTGCAAAAGATGCTTATAAGTTAGCAAAGGATGCAGAGTTAGACCTGGTAAAAATTGCACCGACTGCAAAGCCGCCGGTTTGCAAGATTATCGACTACGGTAAGTACAAATACGAGATGCTCCGTAGAGAAAAAGAAGCAAAAAAGAAACAGAAAGTAATCGAAGTGAAGGAAGTTCGTCTTTCTCCGAATATCGATACAAATGACTTAAATACCAAGATCGGTTCTGCAAGAAAGTTCCTTGAGAAGGGTAACAAAGTTAAAGTAACACTTCGTTTCCGCGGTCGTGAGATTGCTCACATGAACCAGACGAAGTACATTCTGGATGATTTTGCTGAGAAGCTTTCCGATGTCGCAGTCGTAGATAAGCCTTCCAAGGTAGAAGGAAGAAGCTTAGTAATGTTTTTAACTGCAAAAAAATAGGGATAATTTCAAGGAGGAAACTACAATGCCTAAAATGAAAACAAGCAGAGCAGCTGCAAAGCGTTTCAAAAAAACTGGAACAGGAAAATTAGTAAGAAATAAAGCTTATAAGTCCCATATCTTAACTAAGAAATCTACAAAAGGTAAGAGAAATCTTAGAAAAGACATCGTTGTTGATGCTACAAACGTAAAGGCAATCAAGAAGATTTTACCGTACTTATAATTCGGAATTAAGAATAGGAGGAAATAAGCAATGGCAAGAATTAAAGGTGGCTTAAACGCTAAGAAAAGACACAACAGAGTTCTGAAACTGGCTAAAGGTTACAGAGGCGCTCGTTCCAAACAGTATAGAGTAGCAAAACAGTCCGTAATGAGAGCATTAACAAGCTCCTACGCTGGTAGAAAAGAGAGAAAGAGACAGTTCAGACAGCTCTGGATCGCTCGTATCAACGCTGCAGCTAGAATGAACGGCCTTTCCTACAGCAAATTCATGTTCGGTTTAAAGAACGCAGGTGTTGTTATGAACCGTAAAGTATTATCCGATATGGCTATTAACGACGCTGAAGGCTTTGCTAAATTAGCTGAGCTTGCAAAAGCTAACTTAAAGTAATTTTAAGAGTGTAAATTGGACGCTGTCCAATCCGGTTAAACGGGTTGGACGGCGTTTTTTTTGCAAAAAAGTGAATAGTTTTCCATTGAAAACACATACATATTTATTGCATCTAACATGAAATTTCAAACAAAAGGAAAAAGATTGTAAAATAATGCTTGACTTTACAGTGTTAAAATGCTAATATAGCACCATGTCAAACAGAGAAACAACTTCGGAGGTAAGTATTTATGAAAAAAAGAACATTTAAACCTGTATTCGCAGCAACACTGGCAGCAGCAATGATGCTTACAGCATGTGGTGGAGGCGCAGCAGCTACAACAACAGCAGCTACAACAACAGCAGAAGCAACAACAGCGGAAGCCACAACAGCTGAGGCTACAACAGTGGCTGAAGAAGCGAAAATTATAAAAGATGAAATCGTAGTGGCATATAACTCTGACGTAGTATCTATGGATCCGCAGAATCAGAGTGACGTAGCTTCCGGTCTTATTATCAGACACCTTTACAACAGATTGATGTCTATCAGCGATGACGGTGAACTCGGCATGGATCTTGTAGAATCCTATGAGATGGTGGATGATACAACTTACCACTTCAAGATTAAAGAAGGCGTTAAGTTCCATGATGGTTCTGATCTGACAACATCTGACGTTAAGTTCACATTAGAGCGTGCGAAGACTATGTCCAGTACAATTTCTTCCGCATCCCATATCGATGAGATTATCGTTGAAAACGATCATGAGTTTACATTAAAGCTTACAGCACCGTACCCGGCGATTCTTTATGTTCTTGGTAACATGAACTTCTCCATCGTTTCTGAAGATGCAGTTACAGCAGCAGGTGATTCCTACGGTGGACAGCCGATCGGTTCCGGCCCATACAAATTTGTTGAGTGGGTTCCGCTTGATCACTGGACAATCGAAAGATTTGATGAGTATGTAGATGGCCCGGCACTCGCTAGCAAGATTACATGTAACATCATTCCGGAAGCTGGTAACCGTTGTATCGCTCTTGAGACAGGTGAAGCTGATATCGCGCTTCGTCTCTCCGAGATTGATGTACCGAACGTAGAGAACAATCCGGATTTAATCGCACACGCAGAAGTTGGTGCTTCCATCGAGTTCATGGGTATGAACTGTGAGAGCGAGTACTTTGATGATGTAAGAGTACGTCAGGCAGTAAACTATGCGATCAATAAACAGGAAATCGTTGATACAATCCTTGAGGGTCGTGGTGAACCGGCGAATACATATGTAGGTAAGACAATCCCGTCTTACAACCCGGATCAGGAAGATTATCCGTTCGATGTTGAAAAAGCAAAAGAGTTAATGAAAGAAGCTGGACACGAGGATGGCTTTGATGTAACAATTACAGTTAACGGTGATGTTCGTACAAGAACAGCTACATTAATCCAGGCTCAGCTTGCAGAGATCGGTATTAACGTTGATATCGAAGCAATTGAGTGGGGTACATACCTTGATCAGTTAAAGACTGGTGAACTTGAAATGTACATCCTCGGTTGGTCTAACAGCACAATCGATCCGGACAGAAGCTTCAGCACATTATTCCCGTCCGATCAGTGTGGTTACGATGGTAACAACTATACATTCTTCAAGAATAGTGAAGTTGATAAGTTAATTGCAGAAGCAGCTATTAATACAGATCATGAAGCTCGTATGAAACAGTACCAGAAACTCCAGTCCGTATTAATGGAGCAGGCTCCGTGGGTACCGTTATTCTATCAGCAGCAGCCGGCAGGCACAAACGCGAAGTTAAAAGGCTTTGAGTACGATAAGAACGCAAACTTCTACTTCGGTAACTGCCGTTATGAAGAGTAATTCTTCTATATTAATATAGTAATAAAAGGTATATTCATTTTGACTGGCATCCTCGTTGGAGGGTGCCAGTTTTTTCTTGTTGAGATCCGGGAATGTGTATTGGAAGAAATATTATAGAAGGCACAATTGGTGCAAAGAAAAATAACGTATAAAAAAGAAGCCTTATACAAGGCTTCTCAATGCCTGCAGAAGATGGGACTTGAACCCACACAGTATTGCTACCATACGGACCTGAACCGTACGCGTCTGCCAATTCCGCCACTTCTGCATTTCGATATGTATTATCGGTGTAAGTGATTATAATATAAGGGAGTGGATTTGTCAATTGTTAAAATGGTACTTGGTACATGGAGTGTAATGTATGTTTCTTGTGGATAATTAAAAAAAGTAATAAAATATGAAAAAAGTGTTGACGAAAAGTGAAATAGGTATTATAATACGTTTTGTTGTTGAGAGACAACGGTAAGCGGAAGTGTCGGAATTGGCAGACGAGCAAGACTAAGGATCTTGTGGGTGTATTCTCGTGTGGGTTCAAGTCCCATCTTCCG
>JAZTZT010000189.1:0-1909 GCA_045637605.1 Pilosibacter sp. | reverse complement strand
ATGAAAAAAAGGAAGGTATCTTACATGATTATCAAGAGAGAGTTCGTATATACACCGACAGGAAAAGACCGTACATTACATATTTATTTACCGGACAATTACGATGAGACAGACGAACGTTATCCGGTCATGTATTTCTTTGACGGACACAATTTATACTTCGATGAAGATACGACTTATGGAACCAGCTGGGGTGTAAAAGATTTTATGGACCAGTGGATCAAGCCGATGATCATTGTGGGAATCGAGTGCGGACACGGAACTGGAGAGCGTTTGAATGAATATTGTCCGTACAAAATGCCGACAGGTTTTTGCAGTGAATTTGACTGTATCGGAGATGATACCTTCAAGTGGATCGTAGATGAGATCAAACCAATGATTGATAAGGAATATCGTACTTATCCGAACCGTCAGTGTACCGGTATTGCAGGCTCCAGTATGGGTGGTCTGATGGCAATGTTTGGTGTGATCAAGTACAATGATGTGTTTTCTAAGGCGGCTTGTGTTTCCAGCGCCATTGGATTCTGTATGCCGAAGCTAAATGCTGATATCGAAGCATATCCGATCGATCCGGATACTCGTGCATTTATTTCTTGGGGAACCAGAGAAGCATGGGGCGTGAAAGACCATGAACACGAGGATACGACGAGTCCGACAGCAAGAAATAACCATGAGGTAGCAGACAAGCTTGCGGTTCAGGGAGCAGCAGTCGATGTATTCTGCGATATCGGCGGTTCTCATTGTGAGGCAGACTGGAGGCATCAGGTGCCGAGATTTATGGATTTCCTTTGGATGAGATAAGACGATCTGTCGATAGAAGGAGCGTGATTTCATTATGAAGATCAAACGATTACATTTGATTGAAGGTGCAAAGCAGGCAGAGGGTTTGACTGTTATTATTGATGTATTTCGTGCGTTTTCTCTGGAATGTTACCTGTATGATATGGGAGTGAAAGAGATTCGCCCAATCGGCTCGATTGAAGATGCCTTTGCTTTAAGTAAGAAGATTCCGGATAGTATCTTGGTAGGAGAACGTAAAGGAAAGAAGTGCGAAGGGTTTGATTATGGTAATTCACCGTCCACAGTAGACCGAGAGCATGTGGCAGGAAAAACGATCATTCACACAACTAGCGCAGGAACCCAGGGAATTGTCAATGCACAGAATGCTGCAGAGATCATTACAGGAAGTCTGGTAAATGCAAAAGCGATCGTTTCCTACATTAAATCGAAGGATCCGGAGATAGTATCTATTGTCAGTATGGGAACACGTGGGATCCGTACCAATCCGGAAGATGAGTTTTGCGCAGAATATCTGATCAGTTTGCTGGAAAATCGAGAATTGCCGGATCTTGAGGAACGGATTGCTAGTTTACGAACCAATGGCGGAGAACATTTCTTTGATCCGGACAATCAAGAAGTGTTTCCGGAGGCAGATTATTGGATGTGTATCAAGCATGATCAATTTCCGTTTGTGATCCGAGTTGAGAAGGATGAGTTGGGATTTGTTGGCAGGAAGCAGGAGATAGGCTAAATATTGACGTTCTATCTGGAATAGTATAAAATAACTATGTTTTAACACAGAATATATCATATGGGAAAGATAAAAAGAGGTATGTTATGAACAATAAAAAAGAAGTAGTAGACCGCTTGAATGAACTGCGTACACACGCAAGAGAGTGCTGGGGATTCGTATGGAAAAACGATGAGAATCGTCTGTTTGCATCCGAAGATGCTCAGTCCTTTGATGAAAGTTTCCACTATTTTAAAGATGATGATTTCTGTCTGTGGGATATCAATACCTACAGAAAGGCAACAGAAATTGATTCTATCATTCCGTTCTTTGATGATAATGAAGAAGAGGACGATGATTGGTCTTGTGATCTATATTTCTCTTTTAGAGGTGGTGCAG
>JAZTZT010000188.1:0-4249 GCA_045637605.1 Pilosibacter sp. | reverse complement strand
GCCGTCGTCTTGACCGCTTGACCAACGGGCCAGTAAATCGAGGCGACAGGATTCGAACCTGCGACCTCTGCGTCCCGAACGCAGCGCTCTACCAAACTGAGCCACGCCTCGTTACCGCTACTGTTTACCAGCGACTCAGTTATAATAGCATAGGTGTAGAAAAAAAGCAAGTACTTTTTGTCGAAAAATAAAAAAATTAGAAAAACTTTTATGCAGTAAGTTGTGTCCTAAACTGGCAGGAGAAAACAAAAAAGCAGCTAACCATTCGGTTAACTGCTTTTTGATGACCCGTCCGGGAATCGAACCCGGGTTTACGGCGTGAGAGGCCGTCGTCTTGACCGCTTGACCAACGGGCCAGTAAATCGAGGCGACAGGATTCGAACCTGCGACCTCTGCGTCCCGAACGCAGCGCTCTACCAAACTGAGCCACGCCTCGTTACCGCTACTGTTTTACCAGCGACTCATGTATATTATCATGAGTGTAGAAAAAAAGCAAGTACTTTTTTGAAAATTGTCAAAAAAAGTTTTTATAGTTAGGAGGGACCGGCGGTAAGGGGAACCGCCGGTCGTGAGTATGAAAAAGTATAAAAGGTTAATTCCTTGTTACGTGTATTAGAATACACCATAATTGTGACGAAAGTTTGGATATAGTGTGAAAGAAGATGGAAGTTTATTAAAAAAGAATAATCATATAAAGAAAGAATTCTTAATCAACTCGACCGGCATTTCACAACCTGTCCACAAGCGGAATGCCTCCGCACCCTGATAGAGCAGCATATAAGTACCGTTGAAATATGGAAGTCCCTTTTCGCGCGCCATTGCTAAAAGCTTTGTTTCTTTCGGGTTGTAGATAATGTCAGAGACAATGATCCCGTCAGGAAGCAGATCGGCAGATGGGATTGGACACGCATCAACAGCCGGAGCCATACCGATGGAAGTTCCGTTGACGAGGATCGCACTGTCAGCTAGTTCACGGCGAAGAAGTTCTGTGTCATTGAAGTCACAGAGTTTGATCTTGCAATCGGTTTCTTTCATGAGTTCAGTAGCAATTGCTTCCGCACGTGTATAGAATCGACTGGTTTTTCTTAAAAATACGGAAATTTCAGCGACACCGTCGAGGGCAGCCTGGACGAGGATTGCGGTTGCTGCACCGCCTGCGCCTAGAAGTGTCATTTTCTTTCCGATGATGTCAAATCCGGCATCTTTGACAGACTGCATGTAGCCGATCCCGTCGGTGTTGTGGCCTGTAAGGATTCCATTGTCGTTGACAACTGTGTTGACTGCACCGATCAGTTTGGCAGCCGGAGAGAGTTCATCACAAAGAGAGACCATTTTGTTCTTGCATGGCATGGTCAGATTGAATCCACGAGCTCCCATAGATTTCAGACCGTTTATGGCGGTCTCCAAGGTTATTTCATCGACTTCAAATGCCAAATATCTATAATCCAGCTCAAGGGCTTCAAACGCCTTGTTGTGCATCATAGGAGAAATGCTGTGTTTGCATGGACTGCCGAGCAGACACATAAGGCCGGTGTGACCTGTGATCTGATTGGACATGGTTAATACCTCCATTCGAATAAATCTGAAATAATTATAACAGCCATGTGAGAAGATTGCAATGCGCGTGAGAATACGATATAATGTTAATAGATAAGTTTTGCTAGATAAGAACTAACTGAAAGAAGAGTTGGAAGTTATGGAATTGAACAAACATATTTTTCTCATTGGATTTATGGGATGCGGAAAGAGTGCCAATGCACGCTACTTGTCAAAGATGACAGGAGCGATGCAGATGGAAATGGATCAGAAGATCGTGAAGGATCAAGGAATGGAAATTACTGAGATCTTTTCGAAGTTTGGTGAACAGCACTTCCGTGATTTGGAAACAGAACTGATCCGCTCAATGCTGAAAAAGGAACCGATGGTGGTATCTTGCGGAGGAGGAGCAGTACTGCGGGATGAAAATGTGGCGCTGATGAAGTCATGCGGAACGATCGTTCTCTTGACTGCGACTCCGGAAGCAATCTATGATCGAGTAAAGCATAGTACAGATCGGCCGATCCTCAACGGAAATATGAATGTGGAGTATATTGCAGAATTGATGGAAAAGCGGCGGCCGAAGTATGAGGCGGCGGCTGACATCGTGATCTCGACGGATATGAAAAATGTTCGGGAAATTTGTGAGGAAATTCTTGCAAAAATGGCGCGAAAGAGAAAATAAGAATTGTCTGTGCGAAACCGGATTCGGAGGTATGGGATCGTACTGAGATAAACGTAATTTCATTAGGTAACAGGAGGAAATGAAATGACAATTAAAGAAAAATTTGGACGTCTTGGCATTGATAATGCACCGGGACAGGAGGCACTCCAGAAGTCTCAGGTACTGGAGCTGCGCGGAGAACCGATTCCGGGACCGGCGGTGGACTTTTCTCATGGTGATGTAGATGCTCATAAACCAACTCCGGGAAGTTTTGAAGTGTTTGCAAAAGGTGTTGAAGAAGGCGCTGCTCAGGCGTATACACCGTACCGTGGCCGTAAAACTGTATTGGAACATGTGGCAGAGAGTCTGACTGCATTTACAGGAGCGAAGATCGACCCGTCAGAAAATCTGATCATTACTCCGGGTACACAGGGCGCTCTGTTCCTTGCGATGGGTGCGAACATTGTTCCGGGAGATAAAGTGGCGATCATGGAGCCGGACTATTTTGCAAACCGCAAAATGGTAGAGTTTTTCCATGCAGAGCTGGTTCCGATCCAGATGAATTATAAGAATGTAGAAAAAGGTTCCGGTATTGATTTGGCAGCACTGGAGCAGGCGTTTGAAAATGGCGTGAAACTGTTCTTATTCTCCAACCCGAACAATCCGGTTGGCTGTGTATATACATATGATGAGATCATTACGATCGCAGCACTTGCGAAGAGATATGATGTAACCTTGATTGTAGATGAGCTCTATACTCGTCAGGTATATCCGGGCGTGGAATACACACATCTTTGTGCACAGAAGGAGATTCCGGACAATCTTGTTACGATCATTGGACCGTCCAAGACAGAGTCTTTAAGTGGCTATCGTCTCGGTGTAGCATTCGGTACTGCGGAGATTATTGAGCGTATGGAAAAACTTCAGGCGATCATGTCCCTGCGCTGCAGTGGTTACAATCAGGCTGTGTTCTTCACATGGTTCAATGAGCCGGAAGGTTGGTTGGCAGACCGTGTGAGACAGCATATGGAGATTCGTGACGCGATCATGGAGAAGCTGAATGTGGTTCCGGGTGTTTGTGCAAGACCGACAGAAGGTGGAAGCTATCTGTTCGTGGAAATTCCGGAGCTGGATGTGACCTTGCATCAGTTCATCCGTATCGTGCGTGAGATGGCAAATGTGATCGTAACGCCGGGTACAGAGTTTGGCCCGCAGTTTATCCACCATTTCCGCATTAATTTCTCTCAGGATAAAGAGAAGGCAGTTGCAGCGATCGAAAGACTGTTAGCAATTATGGAAAGATATCGTAAAGCATAATTTATAGAAAGAGGTATTTATTATGAGTAAAGAAGCAAATCCGATCCCGCAGGGCAAATATGTTCCGGCAACTAGATTTGGTGATGTGATTTTCACGGCAGGTATGACACCGAGAAACAATGGTGTACTGATCAAGACTGGTAAGATTGGTCTGGAAGATGCGATTGAAGATTATAATGACGCAGTTCGTCAGGCAGCGAAAAATGCACTGACAGCAGCGAAGAATAAACTGGAAGAGGGCGAAAAGATCGTTCAGATCATGTCTATTACTGTTTATGTAAATGCTCCGGAAGGATTCACAAAACAGTCCAAGATCGCGGATATCGCATCTGAGTATTTCTGTGAGGAACTTGGAGAGGCAGGCGTTGGCAGCAGAGCAGCTGTTGGAGTGTCTTCCCTTCCGGGAGATGCACCGGTGGAGATTTCGATTGTGGCAGGAGCTGCAAAATAAAATGTGTATTTAGTTTAGTAAAAATAAAATAGAAGTATCTGTAGAAAATTCCCGTACTATCTCAAAATACGGCTGACTACCTTCGCTTCACAGCGTTTTATTCGCCCTTACGCCAATCGCGATAAGGACGTTTGCAATCTCTGTAAGGGCGCAAAACTTGTGAAGCTCAGTCGTCCAGCCTATCATTTGAGATATGTACGGGATTTTCTATCAGATACTATTTTATTCTTTACTAATCTAAGTACACTTATTAACAATCAGGCTTCACATTTACTGAAAAA
>JAZTZT010000187.1:0-8694 GCA_045637605.1 Pilosibacter sp. | reverse complement strand
GATCGCACTTATTACATTAAAATATACACAGTCCAACTCTGTATGTTATGTAAAAGGCGGTCAGGCGATTGGTATCGGTGCAGGTCAGCAGTGTCGTGTACACTGCACACGTCTTGCAGGTCAGAAGGCTGATAACTGGCTCTTACGTCAGAACCCGAAGGTTTTAAATCTTCCGTTCAGAGCAGATATCAAACGTGCAGATCGTGATAATGCGATCGATGTTTACATTGGCGATGAGTATGAAGATGTTCTTGCCGACGGCGCTTGGGAGAGAGTATTCACAGAGAAACCGGAAGTGTTTACAAGAGAAGAGAAGCGTGCATGGTTAGACCAGATGACAGATGTAGCTCTCGGTTCTGACGCCTTTTTCCCGTTTGGTGACAACATCGAGCGTGCTAAGAAGAGTGGCGTTAAGTACATTGCTCAGCCGGGTGGATCCGTACGTGATGACAATGTAATCGAAGTTTGTAACAAGTATGGCATGGCGATGGCATTCACAGGAATCCGTCTGTTCCACCACTAATTCGAACGAACATAATTTAGCCGGGTATGAAGAGATTCATACCCGGTATTTTCTTTGATGGTTGTTTCTTTGTCCTTGCACTTTTCAGATAATGCCAGTATAATAGAGGAAACTCCCATTTCGATAGGGAGTTTTTTGGAGGGTGGCTTTATGGCTAAAAAGAAAAATAAAAAGGTTGTCCGTTATCGAAAACCTCTTAATATAAATATCGGTCTGATTATGTTTGCCTTGATCTTTGTCTACATGGCGTTTTACGTGTACACATACATGCAGAGAGATAAAGTGGAATTCTATGAAGTGGTAGAAGGAAGCATCGTAAATGACCAGAGACATACAGGTATTATTCTGAGAGAAGAAGAGCCTAAGTATACTGAGCGTGCCGGTAATATCAACTTCTATATGAGAGAAGGAAAACGTGCAGCTGTCGGCACCAGAATTTATTCCATTGACGAAACAGGAACTCTTTCTAAGCTCCTGGAAGAGCGTACAGACGGTTCGGTAGCATTATCTGCAGAGAATCTTACTTCTTTAAAGAAAGAACTTTCTGAGTTCAGTCAGACATTTACAGATGATAACTTTGGAACTGTATATGATTCTAGATATGAGCTGGACTCTGAAGTTCTGGAGTTTGTAAATATTGACACATTGAAGAATCTGGATAGTGTGATCGATGAATTAGGTGTGAATTTTGAGCAGGTTCGTTCGGACCGATCCGGTATCATCTCTTATACGGTAGACGGGATGGAGACCTTGACTCCTGCTGAAGTAACAGCAGAGATGTTTGATAAGACAAATTATAAAAAGAATCCGGTCAAATCCGGACAGCTTATTGAGAGTGGTTCTCCTGCTTATAAAGTGGTAACGTCCAGTGACTGGTCCATTATATTCCCACTCGGAGCAGAAGAACAGGTTCTCTACAATGGAAAAACTTCTTTAATGGTAACATTCAACGGTAAAGATCTCCGAACCAATGCACAGTTTTCCATGGTCACAGGCGGTGACGGTGCATTATACGGAAAGCTGGATTTTACAAAATATATGGAACAGTTTATCGGAAGCCGTTTCGTAGATTTTGAGATCATCACAGAAGAAGTAAAAGGATTAAAGATCCCAAGAACTGCAGTAGCAGACGTAAACTTTTTCCTGATCCCGAAAGAATTTCTTGTTAAAACTCAATCCGGTTCCGCACGAGGCTTTTATAAAGAAACATATACAGAAAACGGACCAAGTATTGTATTGGTTTCTTGTGATATTTATAATGCTGATGATGATTACTATTATGTAGATTCCGGAGAAAAGAGTGAGTTGAAAGCCGGAGATTATCTGGTAAAAGAGAACTCTCAGGATCGTTATCAGGTTGGTACGAAAGCGTCTCTACAGGGCGTTTACAATATTAACCGTGGTTATACGGCATTCCGTAAGATCGAAGTTCTGAATTCAAACGATGAGTATTATACCGTGGCAAAAGGTACAGATTACGGCCTTTCTGTTTATGATCACATTGTGCTGAATGCAGCTGCTGTGACTGCAAACGGAATGGTAATTTACCAGTAATAAATGGAGGATGACATATTATGTCAATTGCAATGAATTATGCGGAAGTGAAGAGCCGTATGGAGGCAGCCTGTGTGCGTGCCGGCAGAGATCCGAAGGAAGTGACTTTGATCGCTGTTAGTAAAACAAAACCGATTTCCATGTTAATGGAAGCTTATGAAGCCGGAGCAAGAACCTTCGGCGAGAATAAAGTTCAGGAGATTACTGAAAAATTCCCACAGATGCCGGAAGATGCCAAGTTTCATATGATCGGTCACTTACAGACAAACAAAGTTGGCCAGGTCATTGAAAAAGCTGTTCTGATCCACTCTGTAGACAGTGTACATCTGGCTGAGAAGATCGAAAAAGAAGCTGCAAAGAGAAATATGGTTAAAGAGATTCTGCTGGAGGTCAATGTTGCTGAAGAAGACAGCAAGTTTGGCCTTAAAATGGAGGAAGTGATCCCGACTCTGGAGATCATCAAAACCTTCCCACATGTGTGTGTAAAAGGTCTTATGACCATCGCACCATTTGTCGAAAATGCAGAAGAAAATCGAAAATATTTTAAAGAATTGTACCAATTATATGTTGACATCAAAACTAAAAACATTGATAATGGTACTATGAGTGTCCTCTCGATGGGTATGACCGGTGATTATGAAGTTGCCGTAGAAGAGGGTGCGACTATGATTAGAGTAGGAACCGGAATCTTCGGTTCCAGATAGATGGGAGAGAGAATAAGATGAGTTTCCTGACAAAGTTGATGGACACAATGCGTTTAGATAATGACGACGATGATGATTACTTCTTAGATGATGATTATGTAGAGGATGAGAAACCGGCAAAGAAAAGTATTTTTAACAAGAAGCCGGTTGAAGATGACAATTTTGACGATTTTGACGAACCGGAGACTGCAAAACCGCGTTTCCTTCCGACAAGAGCAAACACAGCAAACAATAAAGTGGTTTCTATGCGCCGCGGTATGGAGGTTTCGTTAATCAAACCAACTTCCTTAGAGGATGCAAAGGAGATTTGCGATTACCTTCTTGCAGGTAAAGCAGTAGTTCTCAACATGGAAGGAATCAATACTGAGACTGCTCAGAGGATTATTGATTTCACATCCGGTGCTACATATTCCATGAATGGTAATCTCCAGAAGATTTCCAGCTATATCTTCATTGCAACTCCGCAGACCGTTGAGCTTTCCGGTGATTTCCAGGACCTGTTTTCCGGTGGTGGACTTGATATTTCCGGACTCAATATTCACATTTAAGAGTTATGGAAAAAGAAGAACAGTTACTCAGGAAGAGGATCCAGGAATTGGCCGAAACCTGTTTTAGACGTGATGTTCCGACAAATACAGATTTTCTGAATTTAAGCGAACAGACAATTTTCCAAAGTGTTTCTGGTATGCTGCCGCCGGTAAGGTTCGTTCTTTCCGGCGGCTTTGAGTCGTCAGAAAGGAAGGTTGTCTGTTTCTTGCCATCTTATGAGGAAGAACTACTGGATCCTCCTTATGATTGCGTGAAGATCTCTCCTTTAAATCGAAAGTTCGCTGAAGAACTGTCGCACAGAGACTATCTTGGAGCAATTATGAATTTAGGAATTGAACGTGCGATGCTTGGTGATATTGTGATTAAAGACGATATCGCCTATGTCTTTGTGTTAAAGAAAATGAGCCGTTATCTGACAGAGTCACTGACAACAATACGACATACATCGATTATTGCAGAAGTTGCAGATGATGCAGGAGATATTCTAAAACCGGAATTTGAAGAAATTCAGGGCACGGTAAGTTCCATCCGTCTTGACAGCATTGTTGCCCTTTGTGGACGATTATCAAGAACAAAGGCGGCTGCATATATTGAATCAGAAAAAGTGTTTGTGAACGGACAGGTCATTACGAATGTATCCCGTTCTTTAAAAGATGGAGAGGTCCTTTCCATACGCGGGATTGGTAAATTTAAATTTGATTCTGCAGGCGGTCAGACAAAAAAAGGTCGAACAGTCGTAACATTATTAAAATACAAATAGATGTAGGAGGGACTTCGATTGAGGAATACAAATGAAAATAGACTTATTGTACATGTAAATAGTGAACCGATCTACGATATCGTACTCACTGAGACATTTGAAGGACTTTCAAAGGAATTAATTGCTTTAGGATGTGAAAAGAAGAAACTTTGCATCGTAACCGATTCCAATGTTGCTCCTCTCTATTTGGACGAAATCAGAAATTTGGTTCAAGGATGTTGTCGACAAGTTACAACGTATATTATTCCTGCAGGAGAAGAGAATAAAAATCTGGATACGGTACGAGGAGTTTATGAACATCTGATCCAATATAAATTTGATCGAAAAGACTACCTGATCGCACTTGGCGGAGGTGTAGTTGGTGATCTCTGTGGATTTACTGCTGCCACATATCTTCGTGGTATTGGATTTATCCAGATCCCGACAACCTTGCTTTCTCAGGTAGATTCAAGTATTGGCGGAAAGACCGGTGTTGATTTTGACGCCTACAAAAATATGGTTGGTGCGTTCCATATGCCAAAACTTGTATACACGAACGTCTCTGTCCTAAAGACGCTTCCGTTTGAACAGTATTCCAACGGAATGGGGGAAGTGATTAAACATGGTCTGATCCGTGATAAAGAATACTATGAATGGATCCTTGATAATAAGGAAGCAATCTTAAAACGTGACCCACAAATATGCCGTACACTGGTTTATGGAAGTAACTTGATCAAACGAGAAGTGGTCGAGATCGACCCGACGGAGCAAAATGAACGTGCCACATTAAACTTTGGCCATACACTTGGTCATGCAGTAGAAAAACTGATGAACCTTTCTATCCTTCATGGTCATTGCGTTGCTCTGGGTGCACTGGCAGCTTTAAAAATCTGTGAAGACAGAGGCTATATATCTCAAGAACAGGTCGACCGTTACCGCCAGGCAATGGAGTTTTTCCAAATGCCAATGAAGGTCTGCGGCATTGATAACAAAGATGTGATCGCAGCAACAAAAAATGATAAAAAAATGGAGGCCGGAGTGATCAAATTTATTTTGATTGATCAGATCGGTCACGCATATATCGATAAAACTGTGAGTGAGGAAGAGATGGAACTGGCTCTTTCTATGATCATGGATTAAGAGAGGAGTTTATTAACAAATGAATTCAGTATGGAAACGATATGGTATTTTTGGCTTGCTTTCCGTTCTTTTGGTCGTATTTGATCAGTGGACGAAGGTGCTTGCATATGATAAACTTCGTATCAATGGTCCATTTGTGATCTGGAATGGGGTATTCGAGCTTCTATACTCAGAAAATCGAGGCGCGGCTTTCGGTATTCTTCAGGGACAAAAATGGTTCTTTTTAATCGTTGCAGCCGCTGTTGTGATCGTAATTCTGTTGTTTCTTTATAAGATGCCAAATGAAAAGAAGATGCTTCCGTTGTTCTTTTGCACCATTCTTTTGGCATCCGGAGCGATCGGAAATGTGATTGACCGCATTACTCGTGGTTTTGTAGTGGATTTTTTATATTTTAAATTGATCAATTTCCCTATCTTCAATGTGGCAGATTGTTATGTGGTTATAGCAGCCGGACTTTTGATCTTACTGACCGGATTCTTTTATAAAGACGAGGATCTGGACTTCTTATCTTCAAAGGAGAAATAATCGTGAGACAGGAGATTTTTATAACAGAAGAGATTGCGGGAGATCGTATCGATAAATTTTTGTCGGAGCAGTGTGAGGAATTATCGCGTTCTTTTATTCAAAAGCTGTTAAAGTCCGGAGAAGTATTTGTCGGACAGAAAGCGGTAAAAGCAAGTTATAAAGTATCCGAGGGGGATGTGATCACCTTTGAAGTTCCGGAAGCAGTAGAACCGGAGATCGTTCCGGAGGATATTCCGCTTGATATTGTATATGAAGATCATGATGTAATCCTTGTGAATAAGCCGAAGGGAATGGTTGTGCATCCTGCAGCTGGTCATTATACCGGAACATTGGTCAATGCTTTGATGTTCCATTGCAAAGACGACTTGTCCGGGATCAATGGTGTACTAAGACCTGGTATCGTTCATCGTATTGACATGGATACGACAGGAGTGTTGATCGCATGTAAAAATGATCTTGCACACAATTCCATTGCGGAACAGTTAAAAGAACACAGCATTACAAGACGCTATCAGGCGATTGTTCACGGTGTCCTCAAACAGGATCAAGGAATTGTAGATGCTCCGATCGGAAGACATCCTCAGGACCGTAAAAAGATGTCTATCAATCAGCAAAACGGAAAACATGCAGTAACCCATTATAAAGTATTAAAAAGGTTTGACAAATTCACTCATATTGAATGTCAGTTGGAAACCGGAAGAACGCACCAGATCCGCGTGCATATGGCAAGCCTTGGACACCCGCTCTTGGGCGATGCAGTATATGGACCGGCAAAGTGTCCTTATAAATTGCAGGGACAGACTCTGCATGCAGGTATTCTTGGTTTTATACATCCTAGAACCGGGGAATATATGGAGTACTCAGCTTCACTACCGGAATATTTTGAACATCTGTTAAATATTTTATAGTAATTCTAATACATCTTGTTTCATCTATGATACAAGGTGTATTATTTTGTCTAAAATATTTGATAAATATTGCAATATTTCGAAAATATTATATAATATAAGTATAAAGACTTTCATTTACATGGAAAGGAGCTGTGTGTTATGAGTAACAACTTTATTATTACTATCGGTCGAGAGTGTGGAAGCGGTGGAAGACATATCGGTAAAAAATTAGCAGAAGAGTTAGGTATTAAATGCTATGACAAAGAGCTAATCGATGTGGCTGTAAAAAAGAGTGGTCTTTGTAAAGAGATTTTTGAAACTCATGACGAGAAACCGACAAGCAGCTTCCTATATTCTTTAGTAATGGATACATATTCTCTGGGTTACGCAAGTTCTGCGTACATGGATATGCCTTTAAACCATAAAGTATTTCTGGCTCAGTTTGATACCATCAAACAGATTGCTAACGAAGAGTCATGTGTGATCATTGGTCGTTGTGCGGATTATGCATTAGCAGATTTCCCAAATGTAGTCACTGTATTTATCACGGCTGATGAAGATGTGAAGATTCAAACACTAATGGGACGTCATGATATGACAGAAGCGCAGGCGAAGTCCTTTATGGCCAAAACAGATAAGAAGAGAGCAAGTTATTACAATTACTACTCCAGTAAGCGTTGGGGTGATTCCAAGAGTTACGATCTCTGCATCAATAGCAGTAAAGTTGGTATGGATGGAGCGATTAAAATAATTAAAGAATTTGCAGCTGCGAAGCAGGAGTTTTTAAAAAAATAATACAGAAATAATTTTATGAACGGGCCTCTTTCGGGGTGGCAGTGATTAGGCCATTCTCCGAAGGAGGTCTTATTCATGATTTTGGAGGAATAATGGCAACAGACGCATTTTGTATAAAACAAATGAAGGAACAGTGGAAGGATCGTACACCGAATATTATTGAGAGAATACAGGCTCGTCATTCATCCGTGTTACTTCCTGTTATTGAGGAAAATGGACAATTGAAAGTACTGTTCGAAGTGCGTTCCTCTGCTCTTACCCGCCAGCCGGGAGAAGTTTGTTTTCCCGGTGGAAGAGTAGAAGGGGAGGAATCGTACGAGACGACGGCAGTCCGTGAAACAATGGAAGAACTATTGATAGCCAGTGAACAGATCGAAGTGATCGCTCCGCTGGATTATTTAGAGATGAATTACGGATTGACGGTACATGTTTATCTGGGTGCATTAAAAGATTATCGAGGAACCTATTCTAAAGACGAAGTAGATCATATATTCACAGTTCCTCTTTCCTGGTTTTTTGAAAATGAGCCGGAGAAGTATGTTGCGACGGTACACACAGAACCGGGAGAGGATTTTCCATATGATTTTGTACCGGGTGGCAGAGATTATCACTGGAGTAAAGGAAAATATCCGGTGTATTTTTACCGGTATGGAGATGAGGTTATTTGGGGAATGACGGCAAAGATTTTATATGCGTTTGTGAAATTATGTCACGGAGAATGTTTGTAATTGGAACTGTGATGACAGTAAAATATAAAGGACTTAGAAAGGATGGATATATATGGCAACAATCCAGTATAAAACAGTAAAAATTAATGCACCAGAAGGAACATTTCTTCGAGATTATAGTTATTCACCATATCAGCATGCTTCAGTAAAAACGGATAAAAAAATTGGGACCGGATTAGAGAACGGTGCAGAGATTCATGTAATCGATCCTCCAACTTATTCTGATGATAATAAGTGGATTCAGGTTATTGATAAAAAGGGAATTACAGGATATATTCCAAAGGATCACGTCAATATGGAGGAAGTTGAAAAAGCGGAGCCTAAACAACTGACAGAACCATATCGATATTTTATATCAAACGAAGAAAAAATCCTTTTCAAAGCAGAAAATGGATTGCTTGAAGCTTCCGACGAATATATTAAAAAACTGCGTGATGACTTAAGTCGTGTTAAAAAATATGTACAGGATCAATATATAGAAATCTTAAAAGAACTATTAGATGAAGATTACGGCATAGATCCTGAAGAATTCAATAAATCCTTTGA
>JAZTZT010000186.1:0-3971 GCA_045637605.1 Pilosibacter sp. | reverse complement strand
GATCACCATCTTAATTCCGCTGCTGAGTCGATTGCTGTTCACAAAATCAGCTGCATCTCCGATTTCTTCCTTATTGAATAATACCAGATCTGCATCATACCCTGCTGCGATCCGTCCCTTATTCTTTAGTCCGTAAGTCTCTGCCGATAAACCGGTCATTTTATGGATCATCGTTTCTAAAGAGAACAACTGCTTTTCTCTTACGAACAAACGGATGGCACGTGGGAAACTCGCCCATCCACGCGGATGTGTCTTTCCTTCTAAACTGGCAACCAAACCATCTGTACCGATCATCGTATGTGGATCAGATACGATTCGATCCAGATCTTCTTCACACATGGTAAAATAAATCGCATTGGCTTTTCCGCCATCTTTTACCAGCATATCAAAGAACAGCTCGAAAGGATCTTCTCCGGTCTCTTTTGCAAAATCAGAAATAAATTTACCCTCTGCTTCCGGTCTGGACGGACAAACACCGATCATCACTCCGGTGAATCCGCCGCACTGACGGTAACGACCGTCTTCGTAATTCTCCATCTTTTCTCTGATTTCTGCACGAAGTTCCGGTTTAAGCAACTCTTTCTGAAGCCATGCAACGCCTTTATTAAAGTATTCCGTCGGAATGCAGGCACTGAGCTTAGTCATAGAAGCCAGATACGGATAAACATCCATCGTCACAGTAATTCCGTCCTCGCGGGCTTTGTTCAAAAGTGCTAAGGTTTCTTTTGACATACCCCAGTTCTTTCTTCCACATACTTTGTGATGAGAAACATTCAGACGTACTCCTGTCCTTCTGGAAACTTCCAGTACTTCCTCCAGAGATTTCAATACTTCGGAACCCTCATTGCGAATGTGAGTGGTGTGGATACCATTATATCTCGCTACAACCTCACAAAGCGCAGACACTTCGTCCACGTCTGCGTAAGCACTCGGCGGATAAAATAATCCCGTACTTAGTCCCAGACATCCCTGTTTCATCGCCTCTTCTAACAGTTCACACATCTTCGCCATCTGCTCTGCATTGGCCTTCGCATCCGATGTACCAAGTACTGCCAGACGCAGGGCAGAATGTCCCATAAACATCATAATATTAGAAGAAAGGCTACTCTCTTCCAAATATTCTCTGTAGCCAGCCAGATTGGTAAAACGACCAATATTCTCCTCAATCTGTTTGCTAATAATATTGGCGTTTGCGATCAGAAGATTTTTGGATTCCGGAGTCACCGGGAAACAGCTGCTTCCACACTGGCCTGCGATCTCAGTCGTGATTCCCTGAGAAATCTTGCATAATCTTCCATAATCATGTCCGGCAACGAAATCACCATGAGAATGAACGTCAATGAAACCCGGAGAGAGAGTCAATCCTGTTCCATCGATCATCTGGTCACACTCCCAAACGTCTCCATTCTGGCAAATCTTTCCGTCCTTTACCGCAACCGTACCGATCACCGGTAAACTGCCCGTTCCATCTATAATTTCTACATCCTTAATCAATAAATCAACTTTCATAAGCATATCCTCCGACTTCTATTATCTTCGCTTTCCATGCTTTTGTCAACTGATGTATCAAATTACGCTATATGCACCCATATTGCATATTATTCATTGTTTGTTTATATTCGAAAAATATCTCTTGACTTTTCTGCATAACGGATGTATATTTATTAAGCATGATATTCTAGTGCATGATTCGTGAGTTTACTCACACAACTATATATATTCGGAGGATTCATCATGAAAGAGAAAGTTATTTTAGCGTATTCCGGCGGTCTTGATACAACAGCGATCATTCCGTGGTTAAAAGAAAATTTTGATTATGACGTAGTTTGCTGCTGTATCGACTGTGGTCAGGGCAACGAGCTGGATGGTCTCGAAGAGAGAGCAAAATTATCCGGCGCTACAAAATTATACATTGAAGATGTTGTAGACGAGTTCTGCGATGAATATATTATCCCGTGCGTACAGGCAGGTGCTGTTTATGAGAATAAATACCTCTTAGGTACATCCATGGCGCGTCCGGTAATTGCAAAACGCCTTGTTGAAATTGCAAGAAAAGAAGGCGCTACAGCAATCTGTCACGGTGCTACAGGTAAGGGCAACGACCAGATCCGTTTCGAACTTGGTATCAAGGCTCTCGCTCCGGACCTCAAGATCATCGCTCCGTGGAGAATGACAGACGTTTGGACCATGCAGTCCCGTGAAGACGAGATTGAATACTGCCACCAGCATGGCATTGACCTTCCGTTCTCTGCAAGCAACAGCTATAGCCGTGACCGTAACTTATGGCACATCAGCCATGAAGGTCTTGAGTTAGAAGATCCGGCAAACGAGCCGAACTATGATCATCTTCTCGTTCTTGGCGTTTCTCCGGAAAAAGCTCCGGACGAAGGCGAGTATGTAACAATGACATTTGAAAAAGGTATCCCGACAAGCGTAAACGGCGAACAGATGAAAGTATCCGATGTTATCCGCAAGCTCAACGAACTTGGCGGCAAACATGGTATCGGTATCTGTGATATCGTTGAGAACCGTGTCGTTGGCATGAAATCCCGTGGCGTATACGAGACACCGGGCGGAACAATCCTTATGGAAGCTCAGAAACAGTTAGAAGAACTGGTTCTCGACCGTGCGACTATGGATGTGAAAAAAGATATGGGCAACAAGATGGCTCAGATCGTATATGAAGGAAAATGGTTCACACCACTCCGCGAGGCTGTTCAGGCATTCGTTCAGTCCACACAGAACGTTGTAACTGGTGAAGTTAAGTTTAAACTGTACAAGGGCAATATTATCAAAGCCGGTACAACTTCTCCGTTCTCCTTATACAGCGAATCCCTCGCATCCTTCACAACTGGTGAACTCTATGATCACCACGATGCAACTGGTTTCATTACACTCTTCGGTCTTCCGTTAAAAGTTCGTGCGATGAAGATGGCTGAGATTGAGGCTAATAAATAAAGTGTGTATTTAGCTTAGTAAAAATAAAATAGAAGTATCTGTAGAAAATTCCCGTACTATCTCAAAAACGGCTTACTACCTTTGCTTCACTTCGTTTTATTCGCCCTTACGCCGATCGCGATAAGGACGTTTGCGACCTCTGTAAGGGCGCAAAACTCGTGAAGCTCAGTCGTTCAACCTATCATTTGAGATATGTACGGGATTTTCTATTAGATACAGCTTTTATTATTCTTTTCTAATTTAAATACAACAATTTGTTTATTATCGCCGGTTACTGTAAGGATTTGTGGTTATCGATATTTAGTTAAGCTAACTTGGCTATAAAAAAGTCCCAGGCTGACAGGTGTTTTCAAGAAGGACCATAGAATTACGTCGGTACTTGGTGCTTTAGCACCTTAGTACCGTTACGTAAATTCTCTGAGCGAAAGCGTGTCCGCTTGAAAATTCCTGCCAGCCTGGGACTCTTTATTACCAAGTTGACTCAATTAAATATCCACTTAATCCACCAAACTACCCTATGGTTTTTCTTCCCAATCCCTCTCAGGCATGCTATACTAAAAGTTAAGGAAAATCTCTTATATACCATATGAGAGATGGGGGAGGACGATAACCATGCATGAACTTACAAAGTTAATCTTAGATGATATGAAACCGGCGCTGGGTGTGACGGAGCCGGGAGCGATCGCATTTGCAGTTTCGACAGCGAGAGAGCATTTAGATAGAACTGTTGAACAGGTGATCTTACGTCTGAACAGTGGTATGTTTAAGAATGCATTTACCTGTGGCATTCCGGGAATTGCTGAAGTTGGAAACTACCATGCGGCGGCGCTTGGTGCGGTGGCGGCTGATCCGAAGAAAGGGCTGGAGTGTCTGGACGGTATCAGCGAGGAAGAAAAAGCGGAAGCCAGAAAGATGGTGGAGGCCGGTCTTATTAAAGTTGAAATGACAGAAGTGACCAGCCGGATTTTTATTGAGGCAACGGTTGTCGGTGGAGAGAATACTGCGACGGTGAC
>JAZTZT010000185.1:0-15846 GCA_045637605.1 Pilosibacter sp. | reverse complement strand
CCAACCGGGACAGCCGCATGATAATCTCTATAATCTTTAAATAATTTCTTCGCCTGCACGATATTTCGCAAGAACTCTCTGAATACGGCCTGACGGCTTCATAAGTTCATTGATAGAAGAATCGTGGTTCAGGTTATCAATGATAAGAGCGATATATTTACTCATATCCACATTGATATACCACGGTTTGGACAACAACTCACGTGTCTGGTAAACCAGGTTTGTTGTAAGAACACGATCGATATAACCGTTCTCATAGTACTCATCAAACTTCTTCAGACCGTTTGTAAACAGACCGAATGTTGTGCAGATAAATACTTTGTTGGCACCTCTTCTCTTTAATTCCTTCGCAGTATCCAGCATGCTTTCACCGGAAGAAATCATATCATCGATGATGATCACATCTTTGCCACTTACGTTTGCACCAAGGAATTCATGGGCAACGATCGGGTTGCGGCCATTGATCACTCTTGTGTAATCACGACGTTTGTAGAACATACCCATATCAAGGCCTAATACGTTTGCGAAGTAGATCGCACGACCTGTTGCGCCTTCATCCGGGCTGATAACCATCATATGCTCACTGTCGATCTGCAGATTTTTTTCATTCTTTAACAGATGTTTGATAAACTGGTATACCGGCGGTACAGTCTCAAATCCCTTTAACGGAATCGCATTCTGGACACGCGGATCATGAGCATCAAATGTGATAATATTGGAAACTCCCATCTTTACCAGCTCCTGAAGCATAACCGCACAGTCAAGAGACTCGCGAAGCTGAGAACGCTTATGCTGACGGCTCTCATAGAGGAACGGCATGATCACATTGATACGTTTTGCCTTACCGGACGCGGATGCAATAATACGTTTCAGATCCTGGTAATGATCATCCGGAGACATGTGATTCTTCATTCCGTTTAAAGAATAGGACTCACTATAGTTACATACGTCAACCATCACATACAGATCTTCACCACGAACGGATTCTAAGATCTCGCCCTTACCTTCGCCGGAACCAAAACGAGGTGTTCTGGCATTTAAAATATAAGTATCCTTCTGATACTCAGCAAACTGGATTGTAGATTTGTGTTCACTCTCACGCTCTCTTCTCCAAGTTACCAGCCAGTCATCAACTTTCTTACCAAGTTCCATACAGCTTCTCAACGGAATAAGACCAAGTGGTCCAACCGGAATCGTTTCGATCTTCTTCTCTTCGTACAGCATAAATTTCTCCCCCTGTTATGCAGTGCAGTCGTCAGTTTTCTTAATATTTACGTAACTTTATAACATCAAACGGCTTTTGCGTCAACCTATTTCCCATATCCGCGGCGAACAAATCTCAAATCATCGCCCAGGAGTGGGAAAATACGGTATTGGCTCATAATTCTGGACGTTACACGCTCTGTGAATTCGTCCTGCATGCGATTAAGAGCCAGATTCGTAGAAATGATCGTTCCTTTCTTTCTATTCAGACGCTCATTCACACAGTAAAATAGCTGAGAAGCCGTAAACGTGTTAATCAATTCAGTGCCCAGATCATCGATGATCAAGAGATCACAATCTAAAATATACGCCGCCCGGTCTTTCGCCTCTTCCTCATCGCGGTTTCCAAAACGGCTGTCAGATAAAATATCAAACATATCGGTAGCGGTCAGGTATACCACAGAAAATCCTCTCTGGATCAACTCGCGCGCGATACAGTTACTGAGGAACGTCTTTCCGCAGCCGGTACTTCCGGTAAACAGGATACTGCCCTTTTCCTCACCGAAGTTGCGCACATATTCCTTACATTCCTCAATGATCATGGTCATATATTCCAGAACCGTCATTCCGGTTTTCTCATCAATCCTCTCGCGGTCATAGTATTCCAGCGAAAGAGTATCAAAATTCTCGCGTGCCAGTACGTCCCGAATATTGGACTGATCATATAGGATCTCGATCTCCATCCTCTTAAAACAATGACACTTCTTTCCGTCATTATAACCGGTGTCGCGACAATCTTTGCAGCGATAATGCATCTCCATATAATCTTCCGGATATCCATTTCGCTTCATATACATGATCTTCTGATCTTTGAGCGCCGCTGCCTCACGCTTCATCGCAGCCGCACCATCCGGATCACCCATAACCATACGTCTGCCTGCCTGAGCCATCGCCGCCGTGATCTCGTCCGTCAGAGCCTCCACCTGCGGGATCCTCGTGAAGACTTCACGGATACGGTCATCCTGTTCACGTTTGTTCTGAATCTGACGTTGGTTATAAATTCGCATGATTGCCTGATACTGTGAATTACTGAGTGCCATCTCCGGAGCCTCCCTTCTGTTTTCTCATATTCTCCCAAACGAGAGATTCATAATCATAGCTTCTTTCTTCAAAATTGCGGAAACGGTTATTTCCGGAGGCAGAAGACTTCTGTCCTCCTGCACGACTGTTTCCCTGACCGCGTCCGGACTGCTTCTCCTGCTGCGGTTTCGCCATCTGGCGACGCTTATCCAGCTCCTGGATATCACTCAGCGTCCGCACGCCATTTTCCTTCCAGCCTGCCAAGATTTTGTCAGCATATGGAAAACTTGCAGATCCGGTCGCTGTGATCGTACGGTCACACGCTTCCTTCACAATGGATACATCAAAACCGTACTCTTTAAACCATTTCTTCATATACTCCTGCTCAGCCGTACCCGGATTTCGGTTCGTAATTCCGAAAGCCTTCATAACGGATGAGGTATCTCTGGAAAACCGGATCGTATAATCCTTCGCATCTTCGCGGGTCTTGATCCCCATCTGATACCAGTTCTGAGCTACTTTCTCTATGTAGCGAATACTCTTATGGCCGGTTCCGGCACAATACTCCACCAAATACTCCAACAGTTCACTGGACATCTTCAGGTCATCATACAAGTACTCGAACATCTCCATTTCCATCGAGGTGAGCATCTTTCCGAGATACTGCTGAACCACATAGGTCAGCGCTTTGAACTCCTCATCTCCGGAGAGCTTCTGACGACGTTCAAAACTGTTGCCCGGTTCAGGGATCGGACGCAACTTGCTTTGCTCTGACTCACCAGACTGTACTGTCGCTGCAGTTTCCAAGACACTCTGACTTTGCTGTCGGCCGGCTTTTTCCAATGTCTTATTGGCGTTCTGCATATCTACCGCCAGCACTCCGACTTCCTTCCAGTAACTGAGTGCACGCTTCACATCTGCCTCTGTATGATTCAATGCATCCGCGATCGCGGATACCGTCACATTTTCCTTCTCATGACGCAACAAATAAAGGAATACCTTCACATATTCCCCATTGGCAGCTGCCATATATGTATCAATAAATTCGTTGGAAATCACTGTCACATTCACGGACATTGCACAACTCAGTCCCAAATTCATACCTTCTCACCCTTCATTCATTCCTGCTCCTATCATACCATAAACATCTCTAAAATGAAATAGGCGGAATTATCCACAGACTGTATTGTGGATAATGTGGATAACGTGGATAACTATATTACATAACATTTGCGAAACCACTCGAAAACCGTCGAAAACCTTGTATTTCCAACGTTTTCCACACAGTTGATAATTTTATTATGTAAATCAAAAAATCCACAAAGTTTTCAGCGTTAAATTGTTGAAAACTTTGTGGATAATGTGGATAACTTATTTGGATAACAGGTTTTCTCCTACTTTTACAATATCTCCGGCGCCCATAGTTATCAACAAATCACCGTGGATACATTTTTCTAAAATAAATTTTTCAATTTCATCAAATGTCGATAAGAAATATGCATCTGTGCCCAGAGAAGCGATCTTTTCCGCTAACATCTGGGAACTAATACCCAGTGTATCTGTCTCACGCGCTGCATAAATGTCTGCAAGAACCACGTGATCAGCCATGGAAAGGGCCTCTGCAAATTCATCAAACAGAGATTTTGTTCTGGAATACGTATGTGGCTGGAAGACACACCAAACTTCTCTGTGTGGATAATTCTTCGCTGTGGATAACGTAGCCTCGATTTCCTGAGGATGATGTGCATAATCATCAATGATCGTCACTCCGTTCAGCTCACCCTTCTTCTCAAAACGACGATGGGTTCCGGAATAAGAAAGAAGTCCTTTCTTAATATCCTCCAGGCTAATACCAACTTCATCGGCTGCTGCGATCGCTGCCAAAGAGTTGTATACATTGTGCATACCCGGTACTCCGAGTGTGATCGTGTCTGTTTTCACACCATCTACATACAGATCGTATGTTGCACAGGCAGTTGCTCCAAATGTCACATTCGCTGCACTGTAATGGCTCTTTTCCGGATCACTACCCACAGCTACAACCTTACAGGTCAGATCTTTGTAGATCTCCTGATAGTTTTCAATATCACTGTTGATGATCAATGTACCATCCTCCGGAAGCAGCTTTGCAAACTCACGGAAGGAATTACGGATATCGTCCAGATCCTTAAAGAAATCCAAATGATCCGCTTCAATATTTAAGATAACTTCAATGGTCGGGAAAAATGACAGGAAGCTGTTTGTATACTCGCATGCTTCCATGACAAACAATTTGTCACCGCCAACACGAATATTTCCTCCGATGACATCCAGCATTCCTCCAACCGTAACGGTCGGATCTGCCTTTGCATCCATCAAAATCTGAGTCACCATAGAAGTAGTGGTAGTCTTTCCATGCGTTCCTGCAATTGCGATGGATTCCTTATAATTTCGCATGATCTGACCTAAAAAGTCTGCTCTGGAAAGCATCGGGATCCCCTTCGCTTCCGCTGCCATATACTCCGGATTATCCGGATGAATTGCTGCTGTATAAACAACTACATCAATTCCTTCAATAATATTCTCCGCCTTCTGACCGTAGAATACCTGTGCACCGTTGTGCTCCAGCATTTTGGTCAGTTCAGACTCGTGTGCATCTGAACCAGATACAGTAAATCCTCGCTCCAGAAGGATCTCAGCGAGGCCACTCATACTAATGCCGCCGATTCCGATGAAGTGAACATGGTTTGGTTTGTTAAAATCTATATGATACATCAAAAACTCCTCTTGGATTACATACTTAGTTATTTGGATTTATCATACCACAAAATATCAAGAAAATCTATATGTGAAAAAAACTGCTCACTTTGTTTGCACAAAATAAGCAGTTTTAAACTATCCAAATATCATCTTTCTATACTTCGCAAGTACAGAAATCAGCACTTGACCCAGCACTCCGATCGCCAGGATTTCTCCGATTCCGATCGTGATCATCATATACCAGATTAAATCTTCCGATCCATAAGCAAATTTCAATACCCATGGAATGATCAGTGTGTTTGATAAAATCGGCGGCAAAGATACCAGCCAGCGGTTCTTACGAAACAACCAGGATCCAATTGCACCGATCAACGTTGCCAAGCTTCCGAACACAACATCCATCAGAACTGCACCGCCTAATAGATTGGAAACCAGGCAACCGATAAATACACCCGGGATTGCTGCCGGTGTAAAATACGGTAAGACACAAAGTGCTTCCGAGATACGGAACTGGATCGGTCCATAGCTGATCGGGCGCAATAATAACGTAAGCACCACATAAATAGCTGCGATCAGCGCACCAAACACAAGGTTACGAGTCTTGTTTTCTTTCATATTTAGTTTTCTCCTTTAGTTTTGTTTTAGGTGAGGAAGGTCTCGAACTCACCGGTCTAAATATGCAGCTTCCTTGTAACTACAAGAAAACTGCGACCTTGGCATGGGGTACTATAGCATACAATTTGGCAGATTTCAAGTTTTGTCCAAAAAAATTGCATAATATCTCCCAAATACCCGTTATCACATTACTGTTCTCTAAGGACAATCTCACCGGTTTTCCAATCGCAATACCAATGCCCTCTACCGTTGCTCCGGCAGACTGTACGATCTGAATGAGGCCCATCAGCGCACAACCATTTGCAAGGAAATCATCAATTAACAGTACATGTTCATCCTCGTTAAGGAATTTTTTTGCAAACACAACCGGTACATCAAAATGCTGTGCTGCAATACAAGCAATTCCGATACCAGATCATACTATTTTCGTTCAACATTGCAAGTCAAGAACCGCATAATTGCGTCATAACTCTTCTCGTATCCTTCAAACCGAATTGCATGCAATCCAAATCTCTTTGCGGCCTCGATATTCGCAGCATTGTCATCTATGAACAAGGATTCCTCCGGAATCAATCCACACTTCTCGCAAAGTCTCTGATAAATTGCAAGATCCGGCTTGATCAGCTTCGCATGACAGGAAAACAGTCCCCCGTCCATGTAAGGAAGAAAATCCAGCACCTCAGGGTTCAATTCCATCAAGAATTCAGAGTAATTGGATAAAAATACAACCTGGTACCCCATCTCCTTCAACTGTTTGATCCACGGGATCGCGTAATCCATCTTGTGCAGACAACCACCTGCATTTTCTAATGCTGTATGAATTTCTCTTTCATATCCCGGAGCAGCTTTCTCCATCAGAGCAACGATTTCATCATAGCTCAACACACCACGGTCGAACTCTTCCCAATAACCGTTTTTCCAAAATGCATCCGTGATCACACGCGCCGTTCCCTCATCATAAATGGAACAAATATATGGCCACCAGCTAAAATCAACAAGCACATTTCCAATATCAAAAATTACTGTTTTAATCATGATTTTCTCCTGATCCCTTATGTAAATAACATCCTGTTTCATGGGAATTGATGATTCCCGCCGCCTGTAAATAGGAATAGATGATCGTGGAACCAACAAATTTCATTCCACGTTTTTTCAGATCGTTTGATATGGTATCTGACAGTTCCGAAGTCGTCTTGTCCCATTCATAAATGATCGTTCCGTCCGTAAAGTGCCACAGATACTTCGCAAAGGTTCCGTACTCCTTTTGAATCTTGCGGAAAATATTTGCATTGTTGACTGCTGCCTTCATTTTCAACTTATTGCGGATCAGATTTTTATTCTGCAGTAACTCAGCCAGCTTCTCTTCTCCATATCCACAGACGGTATCCAGATCAAATCCATCAAAGGCTTCTCGAAAGGATTCACGCTTATTCAGCACGCATTCCCAGGAAAGACCGGCCTGAAAACTCTCTAAGATCAAAAGTTCAAACAGATTTCTATCATCATATTCCGGAACTCCCCATTCATGGTCATGATAGGCTACATAAATGGGATTATTCAGATTGCACCATTTACATCTGCATTTCTCCACCGTATTTCCTCCAACATCATTGCTCTGCCAACGCCTTCAACGTTTCTCCTGTCAAACGGTAAATTGTCCACTCATCCATCGGAACTGCACCAAGTGAGCGGTAAAAATCAATGCTCGGCTGATTCCAGTCAAGACAAACCCATTCCATACGGCCACAGCCGCGTTCCACCGCGATTCGCGCCAGTTCTTTTAATAATGCCTTTCCATATCCTTTTCCACGATGCTCCACTTTCACGAAAACATCTTCCAGATACAGACCTGCGCGTCCGACAAACGTAGAGAAGTTGTAGAAGAACAGCGCAAAACCAACTTCCACTCCATCTTCCATCGCAAAAATTACTTCCGCACTTTTCTTTTCAAAGATCCATTCAATCAATAGATCTTCTGTGGCAATGACTTCATCCAGCATTTTTTCATACTCTGCAAGTTCGCGAATAAACTTTAAAATTAACGCTGCATCGTCTCTTGTCGCATATCGAATCTCAAACTTCATTTTACTTATTTCCCCCAAAAACTTCTGCTTCCGTTTTTCTCCTGTCGATTCTTCAGAAGATCTTTTGCTCTCTTTCTGTCATCGGTCAATCTGGAGATCAAATATGCCTGGATCATAATTCCGATCACCGTACAAATACCTACTAACACATGTGCACTGAACGGTTTAAAATAATAATTGAATTTCTCCAATGCAAACAGTAGAATGCAAAGCTCCGATACTGCAAAGCTGATGATATTTCCGAGTACCACAAACTTGATCTGATGCATTTTGCAGGCAAACACACATAGTCCTGCCACTGCCACGGCCGCTGCCCCGTATACCAAACCGGTTCCCCAGACTGCATCTCCATACAGACATAAAAAGACATACGGAATACAATATCCTATCAATAAAATCGTTCTGCTCTTTTTCGCGTCCATTTCCTTACTCCTCTGATGCTTTCTTTAAAAACTCTAAAATCCTCTGGTTGAAATCATTCGCCTCTTCATATGCAGAATGTCCCATATCTTCGTACATATAGAATTCGCATCCAAGTTTCTCTGCGATCTCCTCCGCAGCCTCCCCTGTCAGGACCAGATCATTCTTCGCTCCGATCACGAACACCGGACAAGAAATCTCTTCCAGTCGATCATAACAGTTGCATGTCAGACAAGCTCTCGCTTTGATCGCAAACTGTCCCATATCTTTCGGTTTTCCGAATCGGGAAACTAACGGGAAGTATTTTCCGAACTTCTTTACGTACGCCTCTGAGTAAACGATCTTCAGCATATCGTCTGTAATACCTTCATAATCGTCATTAACTGCCAGTCGGACCCAGTTGCTGATCACATCCCTTGCCAAATCATTTAATCTTGACAAAGTGACACACAAAACCAGCTTGTTTACCAACTGCGGATGATCCAACGTCAGATATTGTGCGATCATACCTCCCTGAGAAATTCCAACAACGTCTGCCTTTTCTATTCCAATCTTCTGCATTGCCTGCGCCAAATCGTCTGCCATGTTTTTAATCGTATAACCGATCGGAAGCTGACGCTTTCTATCAAACGCGTAGACCGTATAATCCTTACCAAAGATCCGGTACATAAAAGAAAAGGCTTCCGCAAACTTTCTTACGGTTTTAAAGCTCAGTCCCGGGATTAGAACCAACGTCTTCTCTCCTTCTCCGAATGTGATATAATCCATCACGGTATTTCCGATTTCCACTTCATGTCTTTTCGTGTTGTAACGCATACTTTCACCGTTCCTTCCACAATAATAAGGTAATCATCGCAACTCCTATACAATCAATCAATACGTCTGTCACTCTTCCTGCCCTTCCGGGAACAAAAAGCTGATGCATCTCGTCAGTCATTGCATACAAGGCAGTCATCAAAAATCCCCATCTTAGCCACCATGTTTTATTGGCCTTCATATTCGCACTCCAATGGTAAAGTCCCCATAAAATCGTCACATGCAATATCATATACTCTGTAATATGGGCGCATTTCCTTATCGGTGTCGACAACTGTTCACAAATCCTGCTCACCTTCTCGGGAGAGAGTTCTAAAAGCCCCAATGTCTCTGCAATCTGCAACAGGATTGTGGTTACTCCATCGCTCATTTCCGTGGATACATCTGCAGGCTGAGCAGAAAAATAAAAAATGGCTGCCGCAACAAAAAGTGCAGGCAGCCATGCTATATATCTCATGAATCTTACATTTGTTTTGTCATGCATAATGATCGTGCTCCTATCACTGGAATCATTATACATGATAATTCTAAAAAATGAAACGTCAATCGCCACATTACAGAGACAGATCCTGTTTTGCACGTGCACGTCTGTCCATGATAGAGTGAATGACCGGTACCAGGAACATCGCTACAATACCTCCTGCAAAACCATTATTGTACAGGTTCATACCACCATACACAATACCAACATTCAGTGCAACAGAAGAGTGCAGGTATCCGGCCAGCACGCCCACGATCACACCAAACTCACCGGCAACCGGAGCTAAGGTAGTGGAGAATAAGAGTGCCAACATCGGAGACGGGGAGCTGATCGTCCATTCCTTGGTAAGGCTGCCCAACAATACACCGAGCATGATCGGTGCAATATTTCGAATGTGTTTACCGGTCGCACTAAATCCAACGATCGTAAAAATACCGCCTATCGTCGGACCATTCAGTTCGCCACCAACGATTACAACAAACAGTGTTGCAAACAGACCATTGATACCCATGTTAAATACCGTAGCGCATCCGCCTTCATCACTCAGATAGTCTGTACCACCGATACCGGTACTTCGCAGGATCATCCCATAAGACTCAATGACCCTTTTTCCACCCAGACAATAGGAACCGATGATCATTCCCAAGAACAGCACTCCGAGAATACCCAAAAACAGACTGTTGTATCCCTCTGCCCAAAGCAGACGTGACTCTGTTGTGATTCCAAAGGATTTCATCATCGACACAACAACCGTTGCAATAATACCGGACGCAAATCCTACGTTGTACAGGGAGTAACCTTTATGTGCATAGTGAGAATGTGTGGCCAATGGAGGCAGCACAAAACCGATCATCATACCGATCATCAGCATTAATATCATCCTTACTATATACGGCCACTGAGACACATACATGATCTGCGTAATGATCGGAGATAAGCTGGTACCGTACAAGCCAATATAAACATACTTCGAAAACGGCATTTTATGATATCTCGCATAAATGAATACACCGAGAAGGATCGTCCAGATATTCAGAAGATTCTTTCCGAACAAGGAAAATCCGAACATCAGACAGCTGGAAGTGATGGTGTGACCATCCATCTCCATGCCCTGTTTATGAATAATATAAATACTGATTAATGTAAGAATTCCTGCGTTCAAAAGTGCCGGACCCGGACCACCAACCATAAAATAGTCCGTGATTAAGATATCCGGTTCCACGAAGATTCGTCCGAGTCCCGGAAGAATCTCTGACCATGGCTGCAAAAATAAGGCTACAATAATAAAGTATATAGGCAAAGCCGCCAGAAGAAGAAAGCGGTGATGTCTGGCAAATCGTTTGATCTTCTTGGTTCCGTCCATAAATCTCCTTTGAGTCTAATTAATCCAGTTGCAATTGAAATATATAAATAGTTTACTATATTTTTATTTATTTTGTAAACATTTGCAATTGTACTTCTTAAGAAACACAAGGTTTTGTGACACAACGATTCTCCCTGACACCATCTGTTTCTTAAAATAATCCCGCAGACAGATACCTCTCTCCACTGTCAGGAAGTAATACCACGATATTCTTTCCTTCCATTTCCGGGCGCATGGCAACTTCTAACGCAGCCTTTATAGCCGCACCTGAAGAGATTCCTGTCAAATAACCTTCCGTTTTCGCAATCTCCCGGCTCATGGCATAGGCATCTTCTGTGGAAACTGCAATCACCTCATCATACACGGTCGTATCAAGTGCGCCCGGGATAAATCCGGCTCCAATCCCCTGAATCCCGTGACTTTCTGGTTTTCCACCGGAAAGTACTGCACTTTCTTTCGGTTCTACTGCAAAAACTTTTACCTTGGGATTCTGCTCTTTCAAATAACGACCGCTTCCTGTTAGTGTTCCTCCCGTTCCCACGGTACATACATATACATCGACATTTCCGTCCATATCTTCCCATATTTCCGGACCGGTTGTTTCATAATGTGCTAACGGCCCAGCAGGATTCTCAAACTGTTTCGGGATCCACGCATCCGGATTTTTTGTTGCCAGTTCTTCTGCCTTTGCGATCGCTCCTGCCATACCCTTGGAAGCATCTGTAAGAACCAGTTTTGCACCATGGGCCTTCATCAACAATTTTCTCTCTTCGCTCATATTTTCAGGCATTACGATCACTGCCTCGTATCCGCGAAGCGTTGCTACGGCAGCCAGACCGATTCCTGTATTCCCGCTGGTCGGTTCAATGATCACTGATTTCCCTTGATGGATCAGCCCTGCCTTCTCCGCCTCATCGATCATTTTTACTGCAATGCGATCCTTCGCACTTCCTCCCGGATTCATCCATTCCAGCTTTGCAAATAATTTCACGTTCAGATTGTATTTTTCTTCTATACAGCTCATCTTTACCATGGGAGTATGACCGATCAACGCTTCCAGATTCTCATAAATACGTCTCATTTACACTTCTCCTCTTTTCAATCCTTCTGAATACAAAATCCGCCCCGGCATACAGCCGGAGCGGACCAAATCTACACTCTATCGATTTTCAAAACAGGCTCACAGCTCATCCATAACACTATTTCTTATCTTTTCTGCTGTGTTTACTGTTTCCTGTCTTCTTGCTGTTATTTTTCTGTCCTCCTGTTGTCTTTCTCACGCTGTAGCCAAACGTACCTAACTGCTCTCCCAGTCCATAATATCTGCCGTGGGAGTAAGCCATCGGTTTCGCCTTCGATAAATGGAAGGTATCTTTCTCATCAAAATATGCATCATCCACATCGACTGCTACTACTTCCGCCAGAAACATATGATGGCTTCCCAGTTCATCAATACGAACCACCTTACACTCCAGATTGACCGGACTCTCCTGGATCAACGGTACGGAAACTTTAGAAGCCGGGGCTTTTGTCAGACCCGTATCATTCCACTTATCCGTATCTCTACCGGATTTCACACCACAGTAATCTGTCGCAAATGCCAGTTCCTCTGTAGTCAGATTCACTACAAATTCTCCGGTCTCTTTTATCATCTGATAAGAATGTCGTTCCGGTCTCACACTAATTGTCAGCATTGGCGGATTGGTACACACAGTTCCCGCCCATGCAACGGTAAAAATATTGGAATTACCTTCTTTATCTGCCACGGAAATCATGACTGCCGGAACCGGATATAACATATTACCCGGTTTAAACTGTCTTTTTCCCATAAATCCTCCTTACTGCTGAAGCGCCATCATGATCTGCGGTGCCAGCTGTTTCTTTCTGGAAACCACTCCCGGAAGAGTTACGATTCCATCCAACTCAGCCAGATGTGCTCCCTCTTCAATCTGATGGAACGCAGTTACCACCATCTGCTCCGCACCCTGACCGATGCAGATCAAATCCGTAGACTCCGTCAAAATGTTAGTCAGCATGAAGAACATCATATCCACCTGATGCTGCTCTTTTGCCTTCTTCGAATACTCTAACATACGACCCTTGATCGCATTCAATTCATCTGCGTTCATGGAAGTAATCTGTCCGATACCAAACAGATACTTGCCTGCGCTGAATCGTTTGAAATCCTGGTAGAAGATCTCATCGTCCGATTTACCCTGGAGGTTGCTTCCCGCAGAGAACATCTTCTTCGCGTACTCTTCCAGATCCACTCCTGCGATATCAGCCAGTGCGATCGCTGCCACCTTATCCATCGGTGTGCAAGTCGGAGAACGGAATAACAATGTATCAGAAATGATCGCACTGCAAAGCAGGCCTGCCACTGTCTTGTTAATTTCAATTCCATTTTCCATATACATCTGGTAAATGATCGTCGCTGTACAACCAAGCGGCTGGTTTCTAAAGAATACCGGAGACATGGTCTCAACCGTTCCCAGACGGTGATGATCGATAATTTCGAGAATATCTGCGCTCTCCATACCTTTTACAGCCTGAGACTTCTCATTATGGTCCACCAGGATAATCTGCTTACCTTTCGCACCCAATAAATTTCTTCGGGAAATCATGCCCAGATATCTTCCGTCACTATCTAAGATAGGGAAATCACGGAAACGTAAGCTGGCCATAATATCACGAATATCATCCAGGTAATCATCTTCTACGAAAGAAGTGATATTTTCCTTTGTCATGAAATAGCTGATCGGCATGGACTGGTTGATCAGTCGCGCGATCGTATATGTATCATGCGGAGTGGAGATCACAGTACAGCCACGATCCTGAGCCAGTTTGCGGATTGTTCTGGAAACTCCCGCACCCTCACCAACGATGATACAGCCGGCCTCCATCTCGATTGCACAAAGCTGCGCCTCGTAACGGTTTCCAAGGATTACAAGGTCATTTTTCTCAATATATGTCTCCATCAAGTCCGGATTCGCTGCGGCGATCAGAACTTTACCTTTATCAAAATACTCCTCCGCATCACCGACAACGATCGTACCCTCCAGACACTCCAGAATGTTCGCATACTTTGTCTTTGCCTTGGACATAATGCTGCTGTCATGAAGATTCATATAAGCCATGGTAATATCACTGATCGTGATAACACCTTCCAGCACACCATCCTCTGTCACACACGGAAGTGTAACGATCTTTTCTTCACGCATTCTCTCCCATGCGGTCTTCAGAGAAATTCCGTGAGCTGCACCCTTTGTCTTTCGGATCTCAATATCTCTTACCTGCGTTTTTACATTTTCAACCAGACGCGGAGCATCTACCTGAAAATAATCTAAAACAAACTCTGTTTCCGGGTTTACACTGCCTGCACGGCAAGGCTCATATTCCTGACCTGTCAGCTGGTGTTTCAAATTCGCATAACAGATGGCAGAACAAATCGAGTCTGTATCCGGATTACGGTGGCCAATTACTAATGTTTTCTTATCTGTCTGATTTGCCATAAGTCACTGCCCTTTCTATACATATGTTGTACTTTTTAAATATTTATCATAACTGTTCTTAATTGTCCAGATTTTCACTAGCAAATGCAAGTTGTCTCATCTTCTTCCAACAACCATTTCACAGTCTCCCAAACAGATTCACCTGTATTTTTCTGTGGAGCACCCGGAGTACTGCGGCCGTTCAGTACGTGTTCCTTCAAGATCTTACGCATATTCTTTGCAAGTTCCGGATGATCCTCGATGATATTCTTCTTTTCTCCAATATCTTCGGATAGATCATATAACTGGAATCTCGGAGCATTCTCCGGTTCCTGTCCCGGCTTCGGATCTGACCATCCTCCGGAACCCGGACACATTTCTAACTTGTATTGACCGATTCGGATCGATAATGAACCATCGATACTCTGGTGCACAAGATCCTCTCGCACTTCGTCACTCTGCGGCTCATACCAAAGAGGAAGGTTGCTGACACTGTCTACTGCATCTGCATCTCCGAGCTCAATTTCCAAAATTTCCGCTAATGTCGCCATCAGATCAGAAAGGCAGACGATTCGTTCACACTGCTTTCCCTTCGGAATCCGCTCCGGCCATTCTACCAATAATGGAATTCTGTGACCACCCTCATAGATGTCTGCCTTTGTTCCGCGGAATACATAGCTCGGGTTATGTCCTGCTGCCAACAATTCCTGATAATTCGCCATCGGAGAACAGCCATTATCTGACGTGTAGATTAAGACCGTATTATCCTGGATTCCCAATTCTTGTAACTTGTTTCGGATTCTTCCTATCACGTCATCACAATGTAATACGAAGTCACCGTATTCATTCGTTCCGGACTTACCTTGGAACTGTTCTGCCGGAAGAATCGGTGTATGCGGAGCCGGCATTGCAAAATACAGGAAAAATGGCTTTTCCTGTTCCTGATATTCCTGAATCTTTTCCAGTACCTTATCCGTCAGCTCATCCAGAACATTTTCGTGAACAAAGCCCGGAGCTGTCGGTCCTTCTCTAAAATATCCCTTTCCGGTTCCCTTTGTTGTATGATCCGGAAGACTTGTAAATCTATCATTTTCAATATAAATATATGGCGGCATATCTAAAGAACCACTGATCCCGTAGTAATAGTCAAAACCATACGCAATCGGAGAATTTTCAATCTTTCCACTATAATCTACACCCTGACATGCATCGAAATCCGGCACTTCATAGAACTCCGGTGTCTTTGCAAAGTCCATGCCCAGATGCCATTTTCCGATTGCTGCAGTGCAATATCCATTTTTCTGGAGCATAGATGCTACCGTACTCTGATCCGGTTCGATCATAGGGCTGGAATAGCCTCCGAGCACATATGATTTTAATCTGGAACGCCAGTTATAACGTCCTGTCAAAATACCATAACGCGATGGTGTACAAACTGCAGAGGTCGCATGGGCATCCGTAAATGCTATGCCATTTTCTGCCATAGCATCGAAATTCGGGGTTTCAAACGGACAATTTTCGTTTAACGCCGAGATATCGCCATACCCCATAAGT